>CAYGNZ010000590.1:0-2292 GCA_964351345.1 uncultured Bdellovibrionales bacterium
TCGGCAAATAATTTTTGAAAATAAGGATCGTTCATAAGCCTCGTCGATATCGTTTAATTGAAGTTACTTGATAGCGAGCTTAGCCTGCGAATGCAAGGGAGGGAATTGGCCTGCGCTTGCCCGCAGAGTGCGGAATTTATGGACAAAAACGAGCTACTCAGCGCTCGTCTCAGACTCCGTTTCCTCGTAGTAGAAGACCTTGTCGTTGACGACAAGAATATCGACGTTGCCTTTGGCGAAGAAATTCCGCGCGTCCTCTGGAGATTCTACCAAGGGCTCACCGTTATCGTTGAGGCTGGTATTGAGCAGTACCGGTATTCCGGTAAGTTCGTAGAATTCAGTCAGTAGCTGGTGGAAACTAGGATTATCCTCAGCGGTTACTGTCTGCAAGCGAGCCGTAGAATCTACATGCATTACGGCCGGGATTTCCTCAGACTTCTTGGCGTTTGCGATATACAGCATAAACGGACTAGGAAAATCCGCTTCAAACCACTCTGCTGCATGTTCAAGCAGCACCGCAGGTGCGAAAGGTCGAAACCACTCCCGATGTTTCACCCGCTGATTAATGATGTCTTTCATCTCTGGATTTCGGGGGTCAGCGAGTAGTGAGCGATTGCCCAACGCCCGGGGCCCGAACTCAGATCGTCCGCGACAAAAGGCTACAATTTTTCCCTCAGAGATTGCCTGAGCGATTATCTTCGGATCGTAGTCTTCACCGTCTTTTGGGCTGGGATAGCATCGCCCCAGATAGGCCAGATCTCCTGCACAGTAGCTCTCGCGTGGTTGATCAAGAACATCATGGCAGGTAAACAATGCGGCGCCCACGG
Source organism: uncultured Bdellovibrionales bacterium (assembly GCA_964351345.1). Taxonomy (GTDB): domain Bacteria; phylum Bdellovibrionota_C; class UBA2361; order SZUA-149; family SZUA-149; genus SZUA-149. Next base: position 828 of record CAYGNZ010000590.1, read on the forward strand.
CGGTGCCATCATCACCGCAGGCAGGGAATAAATGAAAAGCCTGATACGGAGTGCGCGAATGGATTGCCATATTCGCGCTACTGTTGAGAAATGAACCGCCGCTTAGACAAAGATTTCCGTCATTAAACGATTCAGTCTGAGTATGTAGTTCGGTCGCCGCTTCAACTAATGCTTCTTCAAAGATAAATTGGAGAGAGGCGGCAATGCCCTGAGCGGCTTCTGAGTCGCTTTCTTCTTTGGATAACTTCTTGTGTGGGGGGAGGGAGCTAAGGCGAGACCAAATCGAATCAATAAAAATCGCATCGTTTGCTTGAGAATTTCTGGCGTAGTAACTGGTCGCATACTCTCGCCAGTGTTGCTGCACCTCAGCACTTGGTTCCGCAAATGAAGCAAGAGCCATAGTGGTTCCCGCTTTTGTGAGTCCGGGTCCTAAACCTAATTTCTCAGTGAGAGCTGAGTAGGCGTTTCCAATCATTATCCCAGGGCAGTTGAGATAATAGAGCTTATTCTTCTCGCCGTAAGCAAAGACAGAGCAGGCTTCGGGACGATTCATGCTCGCATCTACGGAAAGACAGGCAGACTTATCAAAGTCACTAGTGAAAAATGCAGAGGCACAATGGGCGATATGATGTTGCACAATAACCGCATCGAATTGTCTCGTGCCGATTTGTACTCGGCACTGCTGATGGGTAACCCCTGCCGGGAGATCAATGACATGCCTTTCAAGAGGCTCGCCGTTTGGCGTGATGATTTTTACGTAATTCGATTCTTGGTACAGGTAACTACAGAGTGCGACATACTCAATATCATCAAGTTCGAGGTCCGCTGCGTCAAGTACGTAAGAGATCATTTCTGAACTCACACCCAGAGCCTTCTTTCTCCTGCTTAGTCGCTCATTGCTAATTGCTGCAACCAGGCGATTGTTCTTCACAATTGCAGCGGCACCATCGTGACCAAATTGTAAACCAAGTACGTTAGCCATTGCTGCTACTCGCGTATCCTAAGACTTGCATAAAACCCCTACAGTGACCTTGGACCTCTGAAATCTCTTCATCACTTAAGTCCTTGGCGTAGGCACCAATGGAACTCGCCTGGAAAGCCTTGCCGTAATGCTTTGACCACCAAGGAGAGGTCTCTTCATCTTTAGCGTAGTCGAGTTTCCCGGAGGAGAATTCATTCTCACTATCTACTTCGCTGAGTGATATACCAGAGAATTCGCTGAGCATCGCAAGAGTTTCCTTCGCTTTGAGCACGAGGTCTTCGTAGCGAAGCACGCGAACGCGTTCTTTGAATAGTTCTTGGTTGTTGGGGTGTAGAGCAGTACCATAAAAAGAGAGAAAATGGTGGCAAAGATGTGCGATGGACTGAGGAAGTGCCGGTTTTCCATACAGTTCAATTGCTTTTTGATTCACTCGCTTCATTGAGGCGATAGCATCTCGAGGATCCCTTGCGAGAAGTATCACCC
>CAYGNZ010000591.1:0-2288 GCA_964351345.1 uncultured Bdellovibrionales bacterium
GTCGATGCGAGTATCCAGGAGAAAACCGCGCATAAACCATGTTTGAGCAGCTTCTTGCGAATCTTTTCCAAGGTCCAAGGTGAGGCGTCGAGTCGTTTTCGTTGGGCGGCGTTGCCTTCGATCAGTCGCTCGATTGGGCGAAAGAGGAATTCCAAAAATACCGTTTCAGGACACGCCCATCCACACCATACTCTGCCGAGCACCGCGGTAAAAAAGAACAGCGAAAACGCTGCCATTCCAAACATCAAGAAGAGAAAAACTGTATCGGTTGCCCAAAATTCATTGCCAAAGAAGAGAAATCGACGATGCGGTATATCGAGAAGCACCCCCTGACGTCCACCAACCGTAATCCAGGGCATACTGAGATACAGAGCCATCAGCGTGTACGCCACAATCGCGCGACGTTTGAACCAAAAGCCTTTAATCAGATCGGAATACACCCACCGACGATTACCTTCAGCATCAACCGTATAAAGAGTCTCGCGAAAATCTGTCATCTCTTTCCCTGTATTGCGGCTCCGGTCGGATCAGGACCTAGGGACTAACTCTCCTTGCGGTGCTTTCGGGTTCGGTAGCTCTTTACCGTGTAGCGTCCAGACATAGGCCGTAACTTGAGCCATTTGTTCGGCGGAGAGACGTTCTTTCCAAGCGATCATTCCCTTCTCCAATACGCCATTCTCAATCACCTCGTAGATATCACTCAGTGTTCCTCCGTGAATCCAATAGTCATCGGTCAGATTAGGTCCAACAAGCCCCTGCCCTTGGAGATGGCACGCCATACAGTTTGCCGTAAAAATTGCCGAACCTGCTTGCGTCGCCTCATTGTCGCTCGCCAAAGCAAGAAGCGTATCCTCACTGACCCCTTCGCCTTCAGCGGGGGCCGCAGCAGCTCGAATTTCCTCAAGTTCGGCCATCGATACCGCAAGACTCTCCTCTTGAAGTAACCCGGGGCCAAAATGATAATATCCTACTCTCCACACACCCCATACGATGCAAAGGATAAACAACCAAATCCACCACTTTGGCAGATCGTTATCGAACTCCTGAATTCCATCGTAGTTATGTGATAACAACTCGTCGCGGTCGGCCATGCTGCTCTCCTCTTTCCTAAACTTACTTCTCAGCCACTACTTGATTTTGCTCATCTTCCAACGGCAGCCTGCTTGTTTCCTCGTAATCCTTCTTCCGTCGTTTGCTATAGACCAGCACGACAATCGCAATAAACAAGGCAAAAAATACCGCGCCGGAAATCAGCACAGTGAACGGCAAGTCGGTGGGAGCTGGAAGTAGGTCTTTCATTGCGCTGATGCCACTTCTTGTTTCACGTTAATATCCGTACCGAGGCGCTGGAGATAGGCAATGAGTGCGATTATCTCTTTTCCTTCAAGCTCGGGCGATGCCTCAACTCCTTGGCTGATAAGCTCTGAAGTAATGAGCTTTGCCTGAGCTTCCAGATCTGATTTTGCGTTGTTCACCTCATCGGGTGTGTAGGGAGTCCCCAGCTTACGAAACGCAGCAATTTTTCTCTGCGTGAGACTGGTATCAAGATCGTCTTCGTAGAGCCACGGATAGGCAGGCATAATTGATCCTGCGGTGGTAGAGCGCGGATCTTTCATATGTCGAAAATGCCAAAAATGATTGTATTTGCCGCCGACTCGGGCAAGGTCAGGACCAGTTCGCTTTGAACCAAACTGAAACGGTCGGTCATAGACAAACTCTCCGGATTTTGAGTATTCCCCATAGCGAACAACTTCCTCGCGAAAGGGTCGGACCATTTGTGAATGGCAATTATAACAACCCTCCTTAATATAGAGATCTCTCCCTTCAAGCTCGAGCGGCGTATAAGGCTTCACCGAGGCAATGGTCGGAATATTTGCATCTATCGCCGCAAGCGGAATGTATTGCACCGGCCCCCCTATCACCACTGCAAAAAATGTCAGCAAGGCAAATCGGACAGGCATCCCCTCCAAGCGGCGATGCCAGGGGTTGGGGTGCTCCCCGTGATCGTCCGCATCCTCACTTAAGGGCAAGGCCTGGTACGTCGGGTCGCTCAAATCCGCGCTCAGCTTCTTCGACTCCTTGAGGGTCTTGATCAAATTAAACACGAGCATAAACATCCCGACGATATAGAGACCACCGCCAAGAACCCGTATCCAGTAAAAAGGAATGAGTCGAACAACTGTCTCGATAAACTCGGGATATTTGAGCAAGCCCTCATCGGTAAATGCTCGCCACATTAACGCTTGGGTAATACCGGCAGACCACATCGAGGTGATGTAGAGTACGAT
>CAYGNZ010000592.1:0-2284 GCA_964351345.1 uncultured Bdellovibrionales bacterium
GACCAGTTCTGGAGAAATTTGTTTAATCATCACGAGCGGACAGTACTAGCACTTAGTAAATAAAAGTTGTCATCACAAAGTGAATCATAAAAGTCTGCGCAGGAATTTACCCGTGTGCGAGTGCTCGTGCTCAGCGACCACCTCAGCCGGGGGAACCAGTTCACAGTATACAATGCTGTAGACTAGAAAACAGGCCACCAACAGTAGTCCTGGTAGTACCGCTGCTAAAAACAACTCCCCCACTGAGACTCCCATAATATCTCCGAGCAAAATCAAAATAATGCTCGGCGGTATGATCTGCCCCAAAGTCCCTGAAGCACAAATCACACCAGAGGAAAACGTTGGTGAGTAGCCGCGCTTTAACATCACTGGCAAAGATATTAGACCCATCGTGACGACACTCGCGCCCACTATTCCAGTCGATGCGGCAAGGAGCGCACCGGAGAATATGACCGAAAGCGCCAGCCCCGAGCGAAGACGCCCAAAAAGTCTGGTCATCGCTTCAAGCAAATTCTCTGCAATCCCAGAGCGCTCTAACATCACCCCCATAAAAATAAACAAGGGCACTGCAAGCAGCGTGGTGTTTTCTAAAATACCGAATATGCGCTGAGGTAAAAGATTGAAGAAGGTGAGATCGAGGCCGATAAAGCCAAAGATTATGCCAATACCACCGAGCGTGAAGGCAACTGGAAAGCCAAAGAGCAGCATCACAAAAAGCGAAACAATCATTGCGATTGCCAGATGCTCTTCGAGCAGCACTAGGCCAAAGATTTCGCCATTCATCCGCGCGCCTCTCTGACAAATAGTACTTGCGCGGAACGCGTAAAATTCGCTGCGGCTTGGAGCAACAGCAAGAAAAACCCAAAAGGAATCGTCGCTTTTATAAGGAATCGATACGGCAGTCCGCCGGGGTCGGCAGATTGCTCGGAAAGTCGAAAGGCTGCTTCAACATAGGGAATGGAGCTCCAAATAATAATTGCGCTCAGTGGGACTAGAAAAATTAGTGTTCCAATAATATTGACCCATGCCTGAGCTTTCTCAGAAAGCCGACTGTAGACGATATCGACTCGCACGTGTTCGTCATCTTGGTAGGTTTTTGCAATGCCAAAAAGAAAGATTATGCCAAACAGGTGCCACTCCATCTCCTGCACTGCCACCGAACCTGCTTGAAAAAAATAACGAAGCAGCACATCAGTCACTGTGACAAGCACGAGCGCCACACAGAGCCACGCTGCAATTTTAGCGACCCACGAAGAGAGGGAATCAAGAGCATAGGTCAGCACGCGTTGCATTCCCTCACTCACGCACTTTAAAACTATCGTGATTGGATTCTCGTTCTCTCTCTCGTTTCTGGCGACGGCGAACTTCTTCCGCATCAATCACAACATGCGAATCTTTCAGTATCGTTTTTTCGCGATCCTCAAAGGGCTCAGGTGCGCGACTTACTGGCACCGGGCCTTTGGTCGACCAAACCTTCGTCTTTTGACCAGTGGGACTTACTACTTCTTCCCCCGGCAAAAATCTTTTCGTCTTGTCGAAATTTTTAGAACTCACATCCCGTGGTTGAGAAGTATCAGCGGATTTTTCCTCAGATGCGCTGTCTTGGCTCATCTCCTCTTCTGCAACACCGTCTGCAAAAGCGACACCGGCGCACAAAACCACGACAATTAAATGTAGCAATAGTCGTATCACTCTCACTTCCTCAGTAGTCTGACTTAGTAAAACGCGCTCACCGCAAATACGTCGCGATGCTCGAAAAAACGCGGCACATTGAGGATAGATGCAAATCAAATACCAAGAGCGAGAAAATGTCCAGATTCCCCTAATAGCCTGTTCATGGTAGTGCAAATGCTCCAATTTTGAACTTGTTCCGCTTGGGGTATAGTGAGCTAATGATGAGTGCTGCTTCGCACTCAAAATATCGCGTGGTCGTCCTGATTTCTGGACGTGGCTCAAACCTGCGCGCACTACAACAGTTCGCCTCACGAGCGGATGCTGCGTATGAAATCGTGGGAGTTGTTTCGGATAAAGGCAAGGCAGCGGGCTTGACCTTCGCTGAGTCCGAAGGCATTCCGCAGCAACATGTTCCGCGACGTCCAAAAGAGCTTAGCGCTTCCCAGTATAACGTTGAGCTAGCGGATGTCGTTACCTCGTATAAACCTGACCTAGTGGTATTGGCAGGTTTTATGAGAATTCTCGGCAAGGAGTTCATCGAGCGCTTTCCTCAACGAATCATCAACATTCATCCCTCTCTACTACCGGCCTTCCCCGGCCTCGATGTACA
>CAYGNZ010000593.1:0-2281 GCA_964351345.1 uncultured Bdellovibrionales bacterium
CGCGCGTACGGTGAATAGGGAACAGGACACTACCAAGGTCAGCGTGGTGCGACGAGGGCGTGGATCGATAGCTTCTTCCCAAAAACTGGTGACGATAAGTAGGCTTTAAACGTAAGTCTCGGATAGCGTGCGTTGAAATTCAGATACGCACGCGCACTAACGTTTTACGAAGGCTTTTTCTATCTGAGCGCGGAGATCCCCTGTTTCGATCAGGTTCATTTGTGTCTCCCAAGAACTCACCAACTCCCCTTCTATAAACACGAGAGGGAGATGATTTGAACCCGCGTATGCTTTTAGGGCAGGAATAATCGAGCGTTCTTTAGAAACATCGACGAGCTCGTACGGGCGACCATAATCTTCTACTGCGTTCATCAACGCATCAGAAAGGCCACAGCGCGGCGAGTTTAGTGTGCCACGAGTAAAAATTACTACGGTGTTTTGTTTTACTTTGTGCTCGATGTCTTCGGTCGTCCAGAGCACGCGAGAAGTGCCAAATGTGCCCACACTATTGGTGCGCTGATCCTCAGCCATACCTGGCATTTGAGCTTCAGCACTGAAGAGGTTCTTAGTATTCATTGAGAAATCCTCCGATTCATTACGCCAAATGAATCACCGCTACTGGTTAAACGACTACCCGGAGACTACTACATCGCCTATTTCCAAGCAAGTAGATAAGAAATAGCGGGTAGGTGGGATTTATTGCTGTTATTATGAATAGTTAGCGAGGACAATCATTGAAAAAAACGGTCCTACTTTTGTGGAGCAGTGAGTAAATAGACCTTTCCATCGGTATGAGAAGCCGCAAGAAGCTCTCCGTCTGAGTCTAAACCAATTACAGATGCTCGCGGGGGAAGAGACATCAAGCGAGCTTTCGACACCTTCTCTCCTTCCTTTCGCAGGAGCTGCCAAACACTGCCAGAAGCCCCATCGGCAAAAATGAAACTGCCTTCTAAGTCTTTACTATTTGAGCCCCGATACACGTAGCCACCGAGAATCAAAGAACCCTCATTGTGAGAATACGCATAAATAGGTTTGCGATAATTGCTATCCAGACACTGAAATTTCATTCGTTGACAAAGAGAGCCTTCAAAAACGCTCCAGCCGTAATTGCGACCGGCTGCCAGAATATTTATTTCCTCAAAGTTGCTTACCCCGCGATCAACAGCCCAAACCTCTCCGCTTTTCTCATCGAAGCTCAAGCCGACCGGGTTGTGAAATCCGAAGGCGAAGATTTCAGCAAGACCCAACTTCTCATCCCCGACAAACGGATTATCGATAGGAGAGAGATAGCTCTCGCCTTGGAGGGGATCTATTCGCAACACGGAACCAAGGAAACTTCGTGTACTCTGCGCGGTATCCTTAGGGTCAAATTTTCCTCCGCCATCAGGAACCCCGATATACAGCAGACCCGAAGCATCCATCGTAAGCGCGCCGGCCAAATACTCGCGATGCGGTAATTGCAGCGACCATAGCTCTCTCTCACTGCTGGCACTTGATCCCTCACCACCTGCCGATCGTTTGAACTCCGAAACTACAAGTCTCGCTCCAGGTTTATCGTTAATGTAGACAGAGCTGATGTAGAGCAATCCATTGTCTTGATATTTGGGATGAAAGACAGCCGCAACCGCGTCTCTACGTAAGGTTTCTTCAACCGAGGCAAGCGCAAGCTTGGAACCCGTAAAATCTAAGAACGGCTTTTTGTCAGGTCGGAAACCGTTTTTAAGACAAATCAGACGGCCTGCCTCTTCAAGCACACACAAGCGCCCCGCGTCACCGGGAAGAGGTGTGAGCCAGACAGGCTTATCAAATCCGGAAGCATACTCTTTACTCTCCAACTCAGCCGCATGCGCAGTAGTCAGAACGCTGGTGAAGAAAAGCGATAGCACGACGAGGTAGATCCTGAGTAACGTCATTTGATTAGGCATTGCAGTTCCTTTTTCTTTCTCTCGACTTACTCTGCCGAGTCTCTAGCAGATAGCGACTCATTTCACCCGAGAAATAAGCCTACATTTGGTTGGATGCAAATACTTCGCGGGCGATACTCATCTACATTATAAATTTCGGCCTTCTACCGAAACAAAAAAGGATGGGTGCCGTACTACCCGAATAAGCAACGGAAAACCGAAGTTGAACGTGAATCGAGCGGTATCCAGCGACTGGCCAGCGCTTATCAGATGACGGACAGAGCAAAGCATCCTATCGTAGAGCAAGAAGTTCGAACGACCTCAGGAAAGTATCGCCTTAGCAGATGAGTAAATACACTATTTTAGCGACAAATGAT
>CAYGNZ010000594.1:0-2275 GCA_964351345.1 uncultured Bdellovibrionales bacterium
GTATTCCCCCTCGGATGCGCCTTTGAAATAGCGCTTGCTCCTGTGAGCTGAGGTTTGCTCACGATTCATTGAGCTCCAGGAGATGCAATCGAGGATATGAGCAAATTCAGCACCTGGGTAAATCCCTACCGCGCAAAACTCCAAGACTATGCGGAGCGAATATTTTCGCTGGAGGAAAACCTTCCTGCGCTTCGTTCCCAGGTGCAGTCACTGATCGATGCTTCCGCCCAATGCTTTTGCGAAATTGGCTCGGGTTCAGGCAACCATCTGGTCGAACTTGGACGGCGTTGTCCCGATGCCGCCGTGTTTGGTTTTGAAATACGATACAAGCGTTCTGTTCGCACCATTGAAAAGGCAATGGCAGCGGATGTAGAGAATGTGTATGTGCTGCGAATGCCCGCGGAAAACATGGAGAAAATTTTTCCGCCTCGCTCCCTCGCGAGAGTGTATGTGAACTTTCCTGACCCCTGGGCCAAGAGAAAACAGTGGAAACATCGGGTGCTGAGTGAAGAGTTTCTCAATTCCATGCAGCAGCTTCTCACCGAGGAAGGACTTGTTTCAGTAAAGACTGACCACAATGAGTACTACGAATCTTTTCGCGAGATTTTGCGTGCAGATTCACGTTTTTCCTGCTTCGCTGAAACTCGAGACTACTACCGCAGTGAATTCTGTCAGGAGAATATTGAAACTGAGTTCGAATTGCTGTTTAAGCACAAAGGACAACGGATAAATTTCTTATCATTTTCGCGGCAAACGTAAGCAGCGAGAAGGGATTAGATCTCTAGCCTGTTGGCAGTGGTGAACTCGATACATTATGGGATCGCCGAGATGAATAAAGACCTCGTTCTCACCGTTTTGATTCTGCTCGGAATTGTCTGTGGCGCAATTGTTGGTCAGTTACTCTATGACCCTCAATGGTCTATCGAGACAAGTGAACACCTTCATCATCACGCTACCGCCTTAGCTATTTTCGATTTCCTCGGCTTTGATATCTTCATGGGCTTGCTCAAAATGCTGATCGTGCCCTTGATCGCGGCCAGCGTCTTACACGCCGTGACGAGCTTGGGCGATATTCGCACGCTTGGCAGGCTCGGTATTGCGGCACTGGTCTACTACTTCCTTACAATGTTTTTCGCGGTCGTTTTAGGACTGCTACTGGTGACAAGTATCGCACCTGGTGCAGGGATTCAGCAGGAGGCAAGCGAACAGCTTGCAAGCACGCTTGGTAAGAGTGAGGTGATTGGAACAGTACAGGAGAGTGCTGCCGGTGGATTGCTTGGCGTGTTTAAAAACCTCGTTGGTTTAATGATCCCGGAAAATGTCATTCAGGCGATGGCGGAAGGGCAGACCCTTTCACTAATCGTGTTTTTCATTTTCTTCGGGGTGGTTGCAACGCTCATTGGAGAGCGCGCAAAGGGAGTGGCAATAGCCGCTGAGGTAATTACGAACGTATTGATGAAGATGGTCGAGTTAGTACTCTGGCTTTCGCCGATTGGAGTTTTTTGCCTTCTCGCCTGGACCGTGGCGAGGATCGGATTGGGAGTATTTGGAGATTCTATCGGGGTATATATGCTCACGGTGCTGCTTGGCTTAGGTTTACACGCACTCGTTGTTCTCCCGATTATTCTTTGGCTGCTCACCCGTGCGAATCCTTTTCGCTACCTTCATCAGATGCGCGCTGCGCTGATGATGGCGTTTGGCACAAGCTCTTCAAGTGCGACTCTACCCGTAACGATCGAATCTGCCACCTCCGAAGGAGAGGTCAGTCAAGAGTCTGCCGGTCTAGTCCTGCCGCTTGGTGCGACCATCAATATGGACGGGACCGCACTGTATGAAGCAGTGGCGGTGGTCTTCATGGCGCAAGCCTGCGGAATCGATCTTAGTTTTTCAGAACTTGCAATTATCGCCGTTACTGCAACGCTTGCCGCAGTGGGCGCGGCCGGAATTCCCAGTGCGGGCTTGGTCACGATGGTGATTGTGCTCGAAGCGGTAAACAAAAGCCTCCTTGCTACTAGTCCCGGCGCGCCGCAAATTCCAATTGAAGCAGTGGGTCTGGTGATTGGAGTGGACCGTCTGCTTGATATGGTGCGCACGACGGTGAATGTATGGGGTGATTCGGTGGGGGCGAAGATTGTGAGTGTGATGTTTGGGGGGAAGGTTAAAAGTATCTAGCGAAGTGAAGGATACTATTTGACCATCTAGTTCTCAGTCTCAGTCTCAGTCTCAGTCTTAATCTCAGCCTCAGCCTCAGCCTCAGCCTCAGCCTCAGCCTTGG
>CAYGNZ010000595.1:0-2275 GCA_964351345.1 uncultured Bdellovibrionales bacterium
CTCGAGCTTGTTGAAGGTCCTGAGCATGCACCGACATTTGTAACGGTGGTGGTGGTGGATGGTGAGATCGCCGGTCGAGGACGTGGCACCACCAAGAAGTCCGCGCAGCAGGAAGCGGCCGCGGTGGCACTGACGCGAATGGCCTGGGATGCACCCCGAGTGGAGCTTGTTGAGGGGCAGACGGTATTTATCGAAGCAGCGCTGATGATTGAGGCGCTCCCGGCGACACCAGCGAACTCTGATGGAAATGGAGATGTCTCTGAGGCAGCCTAGTCGTTATGAGTGAGGAACCAGCGGTAGCTTCAATTTTAGCCAATAGAGACGAAGATTTTCGCTCAGGCTTTGTCTCGCTCATTGGTCCAGCGAATGCGGGAAAATCTACGCTGCTCAACCATATCATCGGAGAGAAAGTCAGCATTGTTTCTCCCAAAGAACAGACAACCCGAGACCGAATTCTCGCCGTAAAAACTACCAGCAAGGCACAAATTGTATTTCTCGATACGCCAGGGTTTATGAGCAAGAAGTATCGTGGTGCTCTGGCAAGAAAGCTAAGTGATTCCTTAAGAGAAGCAGCATCAGAAGTTGATTTAGGAGTACTACTTCTTGATGGGAAACGAGCGGTAGAAGATCCGGGGACGATAGAACGCCTGAAAAAATCCGTGAGTGGGAAAGGGGTTCAGCTGCCTAGTATTATCGCAATTAATAAAGTCGATCTTATTGAGAAAGAACGTCTGCTGCCGCTCTTGGCTCAGCTTGATACGGAGTTTCGACGAACCTTAAATAGTTTGGAGCTCATTCCGATTTCGGCAAAAACGGGTGAGGGAGTTCAGACCTTGCTTTCGGTATTGAGTAATTCTCTGCCGAAGGGACCGCCGTATTTTCCCGAGGAGATGCACACAGATCAACCCGAGCGTTTTCTGGCGGCAGAAATTATTCGCGAAAAGCTCTACCACCAGCTCAATCAAGAACTGCCGTATAGCATCGCGGTTCGAATAGAATCGTGGAGAGAGGAGAGTAATCGGCTACTGATCAACGCCGTGATTCTTGTCGAGCGAGACAGTCAGAAGGGGATTGTTGTTGGTGCCAAGGGTGCCAAGATTAAGTCTATTGGAACTTCCGCTCGTTTGGAGCTGCAGAAAGTATTCGATGCCTCAGTGCATCTGGAACTTCATGTCAAAGTTGAGCGTGACTGGAGTAAGTCAGAAAAAGGGATGCGGCGAGCTGGTTATAGGCAGAATTCTGATTATCCACGGTAAATCTAATTAAAACAGTCAATTAAACTCGCTCTTGTCGTATTTACCAAGGTATTTCGCCTCTGCTCCTATTGAAAATTCTGGCAAAGCCCGTATATTTCCGACTGATTTATAGCTATTGTTTCTCTGGCCCAGAATGACGGTCAGAAGAGAGACTCAGAACCCTTGGTAGGTATGGCCGTTCGTACTCCCATAATTGCAATTGTTGGTCGTCCAAATGTGGGCAAATCAACGCTGTTTAATCGCGTGCTTGGTGCGCGCCGAGCGGTGGTGGAGAATGTGCCTGGCGTTACCCGTGACCGAAACTACGCGCTTGTGGAGCGTTTCTCCGTGCCGTTCTACCTCGTGGATACGGGCGGGTTTGAAGAAACAAGTGAAGAGTCGATGCAGCAACTTGTTTCAAATCAAGCGACACTTGCTGCCGAGGAAGCCGACCTAATTATTTCTCTCTACGACGCAAAGGCAGGACTACAAGAAGGCGACAAGGATGTCTTGCGACTGCTACGGCGCTTCGATAAGCCAATTCTCCATGTCGCCAACAAGGTCGATGGCATAGAGCAAGCCATGCTTGCAGCGGAGTTCTATAGCCTGGGTGTTGATGAAGTGCTTGACGTGAGTGCCCTTCACGGTCGGGCCGTGAAGGATTTGATCGAACGAGCACTCTCAAGCTTGCCGGAAATTGATCGCTTACGAGCCTCAGTTGCTGCAAAGAAAGTTGCAGAGGAGCAAGCCGCAGCAGCCGGTCGGCAACGAATGGCTGAGGTCGAAGAAGAGCTACGAGATATCGTCGAAGAGTTTGAGCAGCAGGAAGCACTGGATAGTGCTCCCCATTTAGCGGAAAAATCTCCCGTTGCCTCTGAGCCTAGCTTTGCTCCAGTTTTCATACCCGGTGAATCTGAGGGTAGCTTGCAAGAGTATGAACGATCGCATCGTATCTCTGCAATTAGTAGTGGGAACAATTTAATCAAGGAGCAAGAAGTAGAGTTTTCCCAGGAAGAGCCAGAACACAAAGTATATCCTGA
>CAYGNZ010000596.1:0-2274 GCA_964351345.1 uncultured Bdellovibrionales bacterium
ACTATCACGAAACTCGATGAGCATCTCGCGGAGATCTTGAGCAAAGAAGTCTTCTGAAAAGAGCAGATCGAAAACTTGCTCGCTCGAATAGTTTTGGAATCTGTTATCGAGCAGTGTTTGATCCGAGAGTGCGATTTTTCTCGAAAGGTGCGCAACTTCTGCTCGAGTGAGTTGAGAAAAATAAGGGTCGAGGGAACGCGCGTCTCCAGAAAAAGTAGAGTCATGCACGGCAATATTGCTTCCATTACGGTATTCATCGAGGTTGCTCACTCGATCTCCATCAAGATCAAGCCCTGCATCGCTTGCGTCAAAAGGATTTAGACCATTGGCTATCTCCACCACGTCGGTAATTCCATCTTTGTCGGAATCTAATTCATCGGGAGCGATTACCCCTCCGGGCAAAATTCTATTGCGGATATTTAGAATATAGCCTATTTCACCGTTCGGTTTTGGGTAGACCCTAATAACTTCGGAACTTAGTGACGTTTTAGAACCGCTCACATCGAACTGAGCAACGCCCGTAGCATCGTAGCCACTATCGGCATGAATCCCGTAGTCGCTTGTACCATTTCCCAGAGTTGCGACGTTTTTTGTTCCTAAGGTTTCGCTGTTCGCGGCGTGGACATTATAGCTTACGGAAGTTGCTTTTGTTGAGGCGTTTAACACTTTGTTCCAGTTCGCCGATTGCATGAAGGTATTAAACAAACTCGCAACCGTATCTCCCGCTTTGGCGGTTTCTCCATACGCTTGCGCTGCATACACCCATTCAATATCCCCCGCGGAAGCAGTGCTATGCCCGTAAAAAACACTTTGCACGAGGACTCCTGTTCGAGCATTGCCCGTGCATCTTACATGCAGAGAACCAACATTGTTTGGACCAATATACTCATGAAGTGGAAGATGAACTTGAGAACGCGCTGGAATACGTACTCCGCTGCGAGCGAAAAGTGATACTCCATCACGAGCGAATACTTCGATTGCAACTTCCGTATCGATATCTGAAGGGTTTGCAATTTCACCCCAGTTTGTCGCATTCGCCATTGTAGAAGCATGTATAGGCTCTAAGTCACAACTCGGCTTGCTCGCTACTAAGGGGAATGCGTAACTGAATCTGCTCGCCGCTTCATTAAATCCGTAACGAGTGAGAAAGGCCCCGTAGCCCTGAGCAGCATTGTCGGGGATGATGCGGTAGAGCCCAACAACTTTTCCCTGTTCATGCCCCAAGGCAACGTCTCTTCTGCGTCCAGCTTCCAGCCCTTCAATACGAAAGCTCTGAACAGCATCGCGCGTACCATCTTGCGCGTAGATCTCAACGGAAGCCGAGAATGGCTCAGACGAGCGATTATAGACACTAAGCCAGTTCAGTACTGGAGGCGCGTTTACATTCGCATGTATGGAGTTAAAAATTCCTGAGGTTTCGCCTTTTGATTCATCAAGTAGGGGTAAACTAAAGGCATACTCAAGCTGCTCTCCTGCATTCTCAGCCGCAAAGCGATACATTGAGGTCGTGCAGTGCAGATTTTCACCAATGCCTTTAAGCACTTCAATGCGAAAGGTGCCGTAGGCATTTTCAATGGGAAACTGATTGAGAATAAAATGCTTAGTCTCGTTAGTCTGTAACGTCGCTCTGAGCTCACCAATGACCTCAGCTGAGTTACTAAGTGCAGTAATCTTCAGTGTCGTCTCAACACCAAGGTTTCCGCATTCGATGACATTGAGATGATTGTTAAACCCGTTCCAAACTCCTACTGAAAGCGGTCCCAAAGCCTCTGCTAACACATTCTGTGGCAAAAAGATCGATAGGCAAACAACAAGACGAAAAACTACTCTAAGCAAAACTTTCTCGATTGTCCCTACCCTACAACTCATGCGGAACCCGAAGAACCTCAATAAATCCATTGAAAACCAAGAACCCAATGTTTCAAGAACCTTGAGTGCCTCAAAGTCTAAACCTGCAAGAACTTTGCCGAGACAAAGTACCCACACCAAAGCCTTGGTACCTGAATCCCCTAGAGGACTAGGAGAAATGAGTAATTTGATTCCTACAGCTAGCAACAGATGCAGACAGAAGTGATCTGCTCGGCAATTCGCATACAAAGAAAAGCCGTGTTGTAGCGAGCCAATATCGGGTTTACGCCTTTTCGGGCTGATTTCTAATCATCGCGCAGATTTCATCAATTTTGCCGCTACGAGATTCTTCCTCAAATATGTGGTAATGCAAGGTGCTTTAATTGTTAGCGCTTTTTGTTTCGGCTTGTGGGGATGGCTCTGCAA
>CAYGNZ010000597.1:0-2271 GCA_964351345.1 uncultured Bdellovibrionales bacterium
CGTCTACCTTTATTCTAGACTGAGTAATTAGACTGAGAGAAAAGCTGAGACCAAGACCAAGACCAAGGCTGAGACTGAGGGAGAGACTGAGGCTGAGACTGAGATTAAGACTGAGACAGAGACTGAGATATAAATCGACAATCTACGGTTTCGCAGCAGCCCCCGATCCCTTCTCAACTCCCCCGCAACTCACCCCACACCTCAGCTTCGCGCAGCCTAGTTGGCACATCGCGCGGATTCTGTCGGTTCCGTCGGGGCAGTTTGCTTCGCATAGATTGAACTGTTGATCGAGGCAATCCTCGCAACTTTTAAAGCCGCGAGCGATTGCCGGGTGCGTTGGTTCGCAGCGGTGCAGACAGTATTGTTCTACACATTCCTGCTGGCAGAGCGTTGATTTTTCGTTGGGGACTAGCCGGCATTCTGTTGCACACATCTGCTTTTTTCTTGTCACGCAATCACTGCAATCATCGGCGCTTGCGGAGAGGGGAATTGCAAAGAGAAAAAGTAGAGTACTGAAGAAAAAGGTTTTTGTCTGAAATCTCATATAAATCCTGGATCTGAACCACCAACTACCATTGTTATGATTCAAACGCCGAAACTCTTGGGATCAGCGTATAAGAGCTTTAAAATATTAGAGTTTACGAAAAGCCAAAATGTCGGCAACCCTCTAAAACGCCCTCAGCATACTTACTGCTGGCAAAGTGCAGCTTGCTCAGTGATCCCTTACTCTCAGCAGCGAGCTTCACTTTGGTCTTTATCTCCTCTGGAGTATTAGAGACTAAAATCGCTGGCAAGCCAGAAAGGAAGACTTCAAGGTCATTTCCTGAGTCCCCAGCAAATACCACCTCAGAGCTATCGTGTTGTAGCTGACCCATCAAGAAAGTAAGCGCACTGAGCTTTGAAGCTTCTGCAGGTAAAATGTCGAGTAGCCCGAGGTTTTTTAAGGGGTCTACACTGTGAATTAGTTCGACATTTAATTGCTCTTCTTGCATTGCGGCTAGAATCTGCTGTCGCACTTCTTCGTAGTTTAAGCTTAATTCCAAATAATAACTTCGTTTGAACTCTCCCTGGCAGACCTTCTCTTGTGGACGCAGTCCTGCGATATCCGGCACGATTGCAGAAATTTGCTCTCCACTCTTTCCTTTCCAGACCGCGCGAAGGGTATCGGCGTATCTTGTGTCTTGAGTCCAAGCACCCGTTGTTTGTTGAGAGTAAAGGCTGGTTCCTACATCAGTGATTAAGTAGCGAGGGGAGGGAAGCGAATACTTTTCAATCGCATCCAGGGTCAACTCCAATCGTCGTCCCGTGACAAAAACAGTGTCTACTTTGTGGGCGGAGAGCTCCTCAGCGAGCGTTGAAATCGCTTGCAGATACCGCTCATCATCTTCGAGCGGGATCAGAGTTCCGTCTAAATCACTGGCAAATAGCTTCAAGTTTCCTCTTACTCTTCCTCAATGAACATTAAAAACAATTTATAGTTTACGTTTTTATCTCTACTCAGCCTGATTTACGCCTGCGATGGATCATATTCGCAGATTTGTGGAAAAACCAGCCCTTTGCTACCTTCTCCTACATCCCGTTAAATACAAATGTTTTTCAGTAGGTCCTCCTTTTAGACGAGGCTCCTAACTAAGGAGAGCCACGAACTAATGAAGCAAGTTAGCCTTTTCGGCGAAGTTCTTTTTGATTGCTTACCCAGTGGCGAAGAAATACTGGGAGGCGCGCCGTTTAACGTGGCTTGGAATCTTGCGGGATTCGGACTGCGCCCACTGATGATTAGTCGAGTTGGTGAGGATGAGCGCGGGAGAAGAGTTCTAGACACGATGTTGAAATGGAGAATGGATACCTCTGGTATTCAAGCAGACTCTCGCTTTCCCACCGGCATCGCAAAAATCACTCTCGAAGATGGCCATGCCGGATTCGATCTTGTTCCTGAACAAGCCTACGACTACATACAATCCGATGCGGTGCCCAAAGCGGCCTCCGAAGGAATTCTTTACCACGGGAGCCTTGCGATGCGCAGTGGAGTATCAAGAGACTCCTTGCTCAGCATCCGAGGACAGGATTCGCTCTCAAGCTTTGTTGATCTCAATCTACGAGCGCCGTGGTGGAGTCGGGAAAAATTCCCAGAATACATTAGAAACGCAAGCTGGCTGAAGCTTAATGACGAAGAATTAAGCATTGTCATCGATGCCTCGCTTTCAAACAGAACAGAGCAAGTGCAAGCCGCTTCAGAGCTTGCCGCGAGCTATAACATTGGCCAGGTGATTG
>CAYGNZ010000598.1:0-2268 GCA_964351345.1 uncultured Bdellovibrionales bacterium
TTGGAGTCGCTGCGAAGTAGGATCAGTGCTGCAAGATATCGCTTCACTTTCTCCCCTGGGGCCGCGCCTAGTGCTTCACAGGCAGCCTCTCGAACCTCGGCAAAGGGGGAGTCGAGTAACTCCGCGATTGCCTTTACGGTAGGTCTTGAAATGGAGTTGTATTGTATACTTGCCCAACAAGCCATCGCTTGCACTTCAGGTAGCTCATGAGTGAGCAGCTTTTGCACGGCAAGCCGAGAGCGATCGTTGCGCTTTGGATGTATTCCCAGCCACATCGTTACTTGCAAACAATCCGTATCGTCCAAACAAAACGAACTGTTGGTATTGGCATCTGCCGTGAGCAGATCCAGCAAGCTACTGACTGATGGCAAGGAGGACTCGTTCACATCAGCCTCAAGATACACGGGAGGAACTTCCGGTAGAACAACTCCGCTCTCTTGCGTCATGCTCATAGGAACATCCTTTCCAATAAACCGATTTGAGCGAAAACCAATTCTTTATGCGCCATTGTTTGCATACAACTGTTTGTAAACAATGAAGCTTCTCAATAGAAAACTGAATAGAAGAGAGCTTCTGCACTTTAATCACAGCGCTTCGTCGTACGCAAACTCGCCATGCCAGCGCGAGGCTTCGCCCCCGCTACCCGCAGCTTATTGTAAAAAATAACAAAATAACGGATTCTACCGTTCTCTCTTTTCACCTCGTATCTGAAAAGTTTAGGCAATGCCAGCTTTGAGAAGTGCAGACGTGCTCCTTAGGGCTTCGGCATGGTGTATATCCTGTACGGTTTTTTCTCTACACGGAGGTCACGGTATGTCATTTCAAGACTACCAAGTGAAACTCCCCGTATCCGAGTTTCCTTCCGACTCTCTCTTGCATTCCTTAGGCGCAACAAAAATCGCAAGTACTGAGCAGCGAGATGTGTATCTCAACTGCAATGATGGCTTGATTTGTTTGCGATATCATGGGAGCGAAATTACCTACTCTCGAATTCAAGTAAGTGCCAACCCGCTTAACGGCGTGCGGAAACGCTTGTGTGAGGAGCGTCAGCTTCTTAAAGAAGAGGCGGTTGCTTTAGTTCGGAAAAAGGGCGAGCGAGTACGGGTGCAAAAGCTGCGCACGCTTTGGAGCCTCGGCGCGGTAAAAATTAAGCTCGACGATGTCGAGCACCTTGGCCAATTTGTCGAGATCGCAGCCCCGACTGAGAATCTTCTCTTCAGCACTATCGAGGCACTTGGGCTTCAATCAACAGAACGCTCAGTTGAGACCTATCACGACATGATGGTGGCCAAGGATCTGCCGCCGCTACTGGTAGCGCTCATTCGTTCATCGGATTTAATTACTGAGCTCACCTTCGGCATCGCCTCGGGGGTAATCACCACTCTCGGATTAATGCTGGCAATGCTCGCTTCTGGAGCAGGTGAGTTCGCGCTGATCGCAGCGGTGATCGGGCTTGCGGCCTCTGATTCTGGTGGCGACGGGAGCAGCATGATAATTGCGAAACGGGCAGAGAGGAACACCTCTCTTCTTGAGGCGCTCCGCTCTGGAGGGCTGACCGTTCTCGCGAAAATGCTTGTTCCCCTCCTCCTCGGTTTGGAGCTGTATCTCTTCCCCGGCCCGCTTGGAACACTACTCGCCATCTCAAGTGGCTGCGTGGTCTTTTTTTTACTTTGCTTTGTGCAAGCCTTGCTCACTCAGCGAGCTTGGTATCTGGCGGTGTATGAAAACTTCTGCGCCATGTCTGTCGCGCTACTGATGGGCTGGTTTGGTGGAGTGATAGTACAGTCTTGGGTTCGCTGACTCTTTGGGGGCGGCGTCTTGGTTTTTGCCATTCCGTTGCCCCCTCTCTCCTTTTGTCAAATATGCGTTTCACGGCACGGAGTTGAGCTGTGCAATTCTTTACGTTACAACCCTACTAGCGTTCCACCTCCATCATCATGCTCTTTTACCTGGCTGCTTGAGCTGTTCAGCTTTGATGCTCCTGAGGGCTCCTTGCCTTCAGTGGCGTCTTGGATACAGGGTTTTCTTCACGTTGTTGGAGGATTGACGGTATGAGTCCTCAGGAATTCGCAAGGGAGTTTGCCAGTAGTCTCTCGTGGAATGACGCAGGGGCACTACTATTGGTTGGAAGAAATCAAGCAGAAGTCAGCCGCGTCACCAAAACTACGAACGGGGACACCATTCAAGCCCTTCAACGTCGTTTAGCAAAAAGCGGGCATCCTGAAACCGCATCGCTTCGGCCTCGCGAGTGATCTCCTTGATGGCGGC
>CAYGNZ010000599.1:0-2266 GCA_964351345.1 uncultured Bdellovibrionales bacterium
GAGTCCAAGCAAACTGGCCCGCACCAATATATCCAGGCGTCCTACTGCTAACTGTCGAACTTTATGCACGGGGAAAACTCCCGCTAAACTTCACCAAGCATATTCGCACTGCGGTTGTCTTGAGCGCCACACTCACCATCTTGGCTCATATTCCTCTGTTCGGGTTTCGATTTGGTGTTCCTCCGAAGTTCATGCCGACAAAAAAACTCGTTGGTTGGTCAGACCTCGCTGCCGAGGTAAATTCTCTGCGGGAACCAGAAGATCAGATTGCCTCATTTTCTCATCAAGTGGCCGCGACAATGGCCTTCTATCTGCCGGACCATCCTCAAACCAATGTCGTCAACACTTCTGGTTATGTGGAAAATCAATATGATGTGTGGGGAGATTGGAACACACTTCAGGGAAAGCAAATATTGCTCGTGTTGAAAAATGAGTTTAGCGCCTCGGCATCAGAGCTCGGGCTTGGCGATCTGACATACTTAGGACCTGTACCAATTGAGTATGATGGTGAACTGCTTAGAACATTTCATCTGTATCGAGCAAAACGCATTTAACTATCGTACGGCAGTTTCAGTTACCCAAGCCGCATGATACATTTGGAACGAGTTAAGAAAATACTAAACGAACTCCAACTATAGCTCCAGGAGGCCTATGTCCAAGTCTCACAAACTACTCTGCATTTGCCTTATCTCATTCATCACTTGCTTATGCGCTTGCTCCCAAACATTGCAAAACACCGGGGTCGAAGCACAGCGTCGAGAATTACGCCAACAACTTACCGCCGGAACCATTAGCTCTGAACAGTTCTCTGAGCAAATGCGCTTACTCGACGAGCAGTCCCGCCCTCGTTAAAATATTCCGTCATTGGAGACGCAAGATGCCTTTTATCAATTTGCCCTCGACTCATGAACAAGCACTTCTCCCAGGCTTCAAAGTCACCTTCGTTCATTCCGAACGAATGACGCTTGCCTATTGGGATATTGAAGCTGGCGCAATTCTCCCCGAACACTCTCATCCCCACGAGCAAGTTGCGACAATCCTCCAGGGACAGTTCGAACTATGCATCAATGGAGAAACCCAAGTCCTCGATCCAAGCACCATCGGAGTAATTCCCCCAAACGCCCTTCACTCCGGTCGCGCGCTCACCAACTGCCAAATACTAGACGCCTTCTGCCCCGTCCGCGAAGATTACAGATAAATTCACCTCCCCAACACACCCAGCCATCGGGGATCAATCGTGAAAAATTGCAGCATGCCTGGTCTGGATTGTCCTGCTCGGGCTTTCCTTCCCCACGAACACTATTGCAAGAACCTGAAGGCGAAGGAGACCGCCACCAAGCGGGCTCCGTAGCCGCCCCGAGCAAAACCCGCCGTATACATGAAAGCCCGAGCAGGACAATCCAGACCAGGCATGCTGCAATTCCCAACACTTAAAAGCCCCCGTAGCATTCAATCTCAGAACATGCTTTTCTACCTCTTATGGCCACAAAATCTCGCTCCAAAACCCTCAGTCCCGAGGATCTAATCAAGTCACTCAAGTCTGCCGCGAACTCCCCTGCCGACAAACCTGACGTACTTAAAGCCTTAGAGGATGCAGGCATCCCGTCCCCTATCATCCTCGTGGGGACTCAGCAGGTCCGAATTCGACGGACCATTGATTGGCTTCGTGATTCATTCTTCTCGGGGAATCAAAGTGCCGTAAGTAGCTACTTCGGACAGGATTTACAGTCGAGCACCAGCGTGAAAGGGATTATCAACGCGATTACGAGCCCTTCCTTGTTCTCGCCAACCCAGTTTTCAGTGGTGTACGAAGCAGATAAAATTAAAGCCGCAGCGGCAAAGCCGCTCGTTGAGGCTTTGAGCATAAAAAATTCTTCCTGTTTGCTCGCCCTGACCTGCGAAAAATTTAACTCACGGCATCATTTTTTTGCAAAACTCCCGAAGCAACGCAGCATCGTAGAATTCAAAGACCTTAGCCCCGCGAAATTAAAGAAATGGATCGCAAAAGAAGTGTCCCTCTCTGGAAACCAAGCGGGGATAGAATCAAGCGCCGCTGATATTTTAATTCAGTGCTACGGTAGCGATGTGACCGCACTGAGTCGAGAAATACTGAAACTTTGTTTGTTATGTGCGCCAGGACAGAGAATTGAGGCAAAAGATGTGGAGTCTCTCTCTATGCGAAGCCCTGAAGTAACAAGCTTTGAACTGCTACAACAAATCGCAAAGAAAAATCCTGCCGCGACGACCTCTCTTGTGGGAGACCTAG
>CAYGNZ010000600.1:0-2261 GCA_964351345.1 uncultured Bdellovibrionales bacterium
TATCATTAAGCGGCCCGAGCCATTTGACGGTCATCTGGCCGCGAAAGCGAGTGCCTGAACCGCTATCGATGACCAAGAGATACGCCTTGGTAAATTTGCTGAAATCGAATAGACGCCCCGTCGCTGGAAAGTCTCCTGGAAAAAACACATGGGTCCGAAGCTGTTGGTCGATTCCTTCTAGTGCACGGAGAGCGTAGTTCCCCTGAGAATCTTGGAGGTATAAGTAAATCGATTGTGCGTCTCCCTGATGGGCGGTTTTTGATAACGCAAGGCTAAAACCCTGACTAATATCAAGTGCTCCGTCTGGAGTCTCGTCCAAGCGAAACTCTGCTCCTCCGTAGGTCTCTCGGGTGAGGTCGATGCTTAGCTCGAATTCATTTTCATTTGCTTCAATTCGAGTAGTACGCGCAGAGCTGCTCATACAGCCTAGCGGGTGGTAGTGGCAGGGTTGATACGGGGCGACGAGCGGTAGTACTTCGTCCCGCTCCGTTGAGGAGCCGTGCCAGCCTTTGAGTAAAACATCAAGCCTTCCGCGGGCGTTCGCGCTACCGCGGAGTGCTGAATCGACAAGTATTACGACCTCTTTGAGCTCTGTCGGGTTAATCATACTGTTAAGAGCAGCAATCTGGTTGGCACTAATTTGGAACAGTTTAAAAGTTTCACTAAGACCTGAAAGCTCAAGGTTTGCGGAATTTCCCGAGGTGTCAGTAAAGCGAAGTATTGCCTTATCGCCATTACCCGCTAGTGCGTAACTTCGAAGTCCTATTCGCAGCGTAAAATTTAAATTCAGGGGGGCAGAGCTGAGTGGATTGTTCGAGAACCTCAAACGTGCTCCAGCAAAATCTCCACCTTGGGAGAGATTGTAATGAATCTGAAACATGCTATTACTCACTTCTTCAAGGTGTACGGTCTCAAGTGGGTCAAAGCAGATTCCGTTCTCTAAGTCGTTACAAGGCTGGTATTCGGAGAGAAAAGGTTTCTCTTGAGAAAACTCACTAACCTCCATCCAAAGATAAGGAAGGGATTCAGGAAGCTGGGTACCATAGCGCGGATAAAACAACCAAAAGTCTGACATAGTAATGCTGCCATCATCATTTAGATCAGCCGCAATCAAATCCTTAATCGAAGTTCCTCTATAGTGCCGATAGTTGCAGCGGTCAGCGGGGGTGTGATGAAAGGGAAAGTCCCTAGAGTCAACCAACCCATCCTTGTTTGCATCCGCACACTGCGCATTTGTTGAGCTCTTATCATAGAGTCGATTAAAGGCGTAAAAGTCCTCTAAATCGACATGCTCGTTTCGGTCAATGTCTCCCGGAAGTATTAGTTGCGCTTCAGTATTTCGAGCAAAACGACGCTCATTAACTATCGGGTAATCATATGGCGCAGGACTGCAATTTAACTCCGTAAGGGGATACTCACTGAGACAATCCTCTTGCTGCTGGGCCTGCGTCAGTGTCTGGTTTTGCTGCGTCTGCGTCTGCGTCTGCGTCTGCGTCTGCGCATAACCTTCTGAAACTGCCACGAATAAAAAGCATGCTACAATACTCGCTCCTCGACCCAAAAACCGCTTGCTACTCATATCTTCTCCTAATCCACCATTCAGCGAAGTTCGGTAGAGACTTCGCACGTCAGCCACACTCTTTTATCAGAGGCGTTTCATTCGATATCACCGAGAAAAATGGCAGTTTGGTGTCAGCGTGCTGATAATTTGAAGGCAGGGAGAGGGCGGCTTATCGTAGCGCTTGAGGTCAGGGAATTGGCAAACGATCGCTACGACGAGCGGAAGAATGTGCTCATGCTGAAGCGCTACTCGCTAGCGTCCAGGGAAATTCAAAACGTAACGACCAGTCTGCTGGACTTCGTTGTTCACGATTAGTCCAACAACGCCATTCGAATCGACAAGCACTGTGCCATAGGAGTCTTTCGGTAAGTCTGCCAATGAAATTTCTTTTGTCGCGCGCGGCGCTAGGTTGCTTGTGACTTGCTTAATCACATTCTGCTGGAAGTCAAACACGGTGATGTCGATTGTAGGAATAGCAGTGTCACCACTGTTTGAGAGAAGTAGCCTATTGCTATGTTCGATAAAGGTATTAAATTCCGAAAGCTGTAAACTACCCGCGGACTCTACGAATCCAGGAGAGAACGCGTATTGATAGCTATCACCGTCGAAGTTATAGACTACGGAAACGGCTGCGAACGTGTTTGAGGGCCCCTTAACGGTAAAAGATCCAAGCTTCGTGCCATTGGCTTTCGTCAGAGCG
>CAYGNZ010000601.1:0-295 GCA_964351345.1 uncultured Bdellovibrionales bacterium
CTTCGCTTGACCGAGAGGGGTCTCCGTTACTTAGGGAACCTCAACTCCGTCCAAAATCATTCGAACGATATCGTCGGCGCTAAGCCCTTGGACCTCTGCTTCATAGGTTAGTGTAATTCGGTGTCGAAGAACATCGAGCGCTAAGTCTTTGACCATTTGAGGAACGACGTATCGCTCACCTTGGAGCAGTGCTTCTGCTCGGACAGAGAGAAAAAGTGAAATCACCGCTCGAGGTGAGGCCCCGAGTTCAATCAATGACTGTGCAGGAATACCTGACTCCTCGGGAGATCGAGAA
>CAYGNZ010000601.1:305-2260 GCA_964351345.1 uncultured Bdellovibrionales bacterium
CGAGTCGCTCCGACGAGTCGGACAATATATTCCTTAACTCTATCGTCAATGTATATTCGCGATGCCAGTGATTGGAGTTTGCGAATATCCTCAACGGTCGCGACCGCGGGACGGTTCGTAGACTGATGACCGGGTGCGGTAACGAGATCCAGCATTTGTCGCTCTTCTTCATGGCTGGGGTAATCGACCTTGACTTTCATCAAGAAACGGTCGATTTGAGCTTCGGGGAGGGGATAGGTTCCCTCCTGTTCAACGGGGTTCTGAGTTGCGAGAACAAAAAAGGGATCAGGAAGTTGGTAGGTGGTGTCACCAATGGTTACTTGACGTTCCTGCATGGTTTCAAGCAGGGCGGACTGCACTTTCGCGGGAGCGCGGTTGATTTCATCCGCCAAGAGAAAGTTGGCAAACACTGGCCCTTTGCGAATTTCGAATTGACCGTCCTTCGGTCGAAACACTTCTGTTCCCACAACATCGGCAGGCAAGAGGTCAGGAGTAAATTGGATTCGCTGAAAACTTCCGTTTACGGCTGAGGCTAAGGACTTGATCGAGAGAGTTTTCGCCAAACCTGGAACGCCCTCAAGCAGCACGTGCCCTCCGGTAATAAGGGCGGTAAGTAATCGTCGGCGCAATACGGTCTGGCCGACGATCTCTTGTCCTAAGCGTTCAAAGATTTTATCAGCAAGAGCCTTGGCGGCATCGAGTTGAACCTCTAAATCAGGATCAAGTCCTGAAGGGTTCCCAACGTCCTGCTTTACTTCCATCTAGTTTCTCTCTTGGGAGTTACTTGGCATTTGACTTCGCGCGGTAGAGCGCAAAATGCACGCGACGGTTCTTAGCGAATGCTGCGTCGGAGTCACCTGGATCGAGTGGAATCTCTTCACCGTAGCTAATAGTTGTGAGTTGATTTGGGCTCACACCATAGCTGACTAAAAGTGCAGCGACCGCGCGGGCTCGCTCTTCGCCGAGTGCTAAGTTGTAGTCATTCGTTCCGCGCTTATCGCAATGTCCTTCTACCTCTGCGCGCAAGCTAGGGTCGGCAGAGAGCACTTTGGCGTTTTGACGGATTTGCTCACCGTATTCAGGCGGCACTACCGCAGAGTCGTATGTGAAAAAGATATCGTCGAAAAATCCACCTTCCTTCGCGGTGGGGATGTTTCCATCGGCAAATCGATTTGCGCCCATCTCTAGATCTGAATCGCTAAAACTACCGGCACCACCTGCACCACCCATCGCGCCATTTGGGTCTGAATCCCCGCCCGATGTCGCAGAGCAGGCGCTAAGACCTGAGAGGCTTAGTAGCAATAGGGCCGAGCCGAGCAACGGCTTGATCAGTGAACGTGCTGATAGATTAGAAAATGCTGCTGGAAAAATGCTCATTTGGCGTTTTGGCTCCCAAAGATGAGGAATATAATCTTCTGTGTATCGGTCCGATTTTGTTCAGTATATCAGTCTCTAGACCCTACCCCTCGGTCGTTTTGTCGCTCGTCTGCTCCAGTTCGGACAATGAGTTAGCACCCAGAAGTCATGCTGCAGACGACAGCGGCAAGTAGACGAACTTATGACGGTTTATAGACAAAGTTCTTCTAAGCAAAATAATTTAGCCCGACTCGATGATTTCAGCCAGTG
The DNA here is from genome assembly GCA_964351345.1 of uncultured Bdellovibrionales bacterium. Lineage (GTDB taxonomy): Bacteria > Bdellovibrionota_C > UBA2361 > SZUA-149 > SZUA-149 > SZUA-149. The sequence continues at coordinate 1,932 of CAYGNZ010000601.1, forward strand.
CAATAGCAGCGCTCATCAGCCTGGCTCATTTCCGCTCTCCACCCGTCTTAGCCTGGCAGATGTCGGCACTGAGGACAAACTACTCCATTTTATGATAGCTTCGCTGACAAATAAGGAGAATATACTCATCACATTATAAATTTCGGCCTTTGGCCGAGAGAAAAAAGAGATGAGTATTGCCGAGCGCTAGCGGAAGACAAGTATACTGCTCCCAAAAGGGGCGAGCGATTAGCGAGTCGTTCTAGGCAGAAATGCCTGTAAATCGGCTTTTGCCCAGCCTCAATCGAGGCACTAATCGTGCCACCTTATTTTGTGATGAGTATATCTGT
>CAYGNZ010000602.1:0-2256 GCA_964351345.1 uncultured Bdellovibrionales bacterium
AGCTTAATCCGACAGAAATACTACGCCGTTGTTACCTTCCTCAGCCGTCTGAACCGGAGCAAGTCATCGGGACGCTTGATTCCTTGCGCTGGGCCGAACAGACAGTAGAAACCGTCGCGAACGACGCCGAGCTTTCTCTGCAGTAGGCCGAGTCTGCTCGATACCTTTTTCGCCGATTCGATGAAGTCTTCGGGCTTCATCGAATTCGGCTTTTGTTTTTTGTGTGCGTGCCCCAACTCTCGCTCAAATATGATCTGGATCATAGTGGCTTTATGCGGTTTTTGTTAACCTAAACAAGTGTATGTTTTTACTGATTTTTATCTACCTACCCCTCCTGCCTCAAAGCTCCCGCAAAGCCTTTTGCGGTCCTTACTCTTAGCAATTTTGTTGCTACTGTTCCTCGTTCCTACAAAAGTGAGCGCAGATGATGTGCTGATTATCAACCCGCTTATCCCTCTTCGAGAGCAAATGAAACAGTTAAGTAGAGACTGCTCGCGCCTCGGTCAGAATAAGCGATGCGATGAAATGCAGAAACGCTTGCGAGAACGTATGATTAAGCTTCGGGCGATATGTCGTCGCGACCCTGGGGATCAGCGTTGCGGTTCGATTATGCGGGAGAAAAAATCAAAAGGATGGCGGATTGAACAATTCTGCTTTGAAAATCCCCACTCCAAAAAATGTGTGCGGCGAAGAGAACGTGCGAAACGTCGGGCACGGATATTGAGAATGTTTTGCGCAAAGAATCCCGACCAAAAACGCTGCGACCCACCACGACGTCGGAAAGGAAGTGGCTATGGCTCGCTTCATGAGTATTGCAAAGCATACCCGAACAAGCCGAAATGCATCGCACTTGCAGAAAAGTACGACCTAGAGCGGCCAAAAGAAGACCCGATTACGAATCGTTTCTAGCTGATAACAACTCTTTTCTGCCAAAGCAGAGTGTTCGAAGCGCTTGGGACTTCTTGCTCGACCTCAATGTCAACAAACCATATACCCGGCAAGATATTGCTAAGCTTCGCGGAGTAAGTTCCATCGCTCTGCTCTGCAAGTCGAGAATTGAAATCATGTCCTTGCTCAGCAGCAAATTTTCCTCTTACCTCGACACTCCCAACAGTAACTACCTTTCCATCGGGGTCACGCAAGGACACTCGAAGCACGCGATCTTCACTTGATTCCACACGCTCAAACGCTATCTTTGGACGGAGTCCAGAGGAAACGGCGGATTTTTTCTTGCTGATAATCTCCTGATGTCGCAAACCACGTTCATAGGGAGAATCTTCGAGAAGCCCAGAACCAGAGGTGAAGGCGGAATACGCCAAAACTCCGTTTACGGCGAGCACCACAGCGAAAAACCCTACTATTCCTACGGTCCACCTCATACTATTTACCCGGTCCTAGTAAAGTCACTTCCTGTGAATTCAAATAGCCATTATCGCCACGCACCTGAACTTGAATCCGAAACCGTCCGTTTTTCAATATCGAAGAATCGAAGTTTAGAAAAAGCGGACTTGTTCGAATTTCTCCCCCAGGCACAAGTAAGGGGGTCTGAGGTACGATAAGCGTGACGTCTGGACTACTGGTCTCAAAATAAAAGCTGTGTGATTTACTATCTTTGTTCGACATTCGAATCTGCATTTGATTCGTAATTTGGCCATTTCCTAATTCAGTAAAGGGGCTCATACCTTTGCCTCGGAGAACCTGGAAATCGGCGATTTCTCTTGTCGTAAGCGAAAAAAGAAACGCACAAACAAATACACTTAGTATCGCACCATAGACCGCGGGACGAGGACGCAGAATCCCTCGTGTCCTTTTGTTTCCGAGCAATCGATCTTCTGTATCGTAGCGAATAAGTCCTTCAGGCGAGCCGACCTTTCGCATGATTGAATCGCAGGCATCTACACAGGCAGTACAAGCAACGCACTCCAGTTGAAGTCCATTGCGAATATCAATTCCAGTAGGACAGACTCTCACACAAAGCCCACAATCTACACAGTCACCTTTCTCTTCATTGTGCTCCCCTCGTTTCTTCTTCCCCCTTGGCTCCCCACGAACCACATCATAACCGACCACAATTGAGCTACTGTCCATCAATACGGATTGGAATCGAGCATAGGGGCAAAGCACTGTACAGAACTGCTCACGAAACCAACCGAATTGAAATGCCATCAGACCCATCATCAACATAGTCAACACGAATGGCACCGGATTTGAAAACGGTGAGGCAGTCATCATTTCCAGCAGTGGCTCTCGCCCAAG
>CAYGNZ010000603.1:0-2248 GCA_964351345.1 uncultured Bdellovibrionales bacterium
TCAAAAGACTCCCGCTATTGGGATGATCCGTTTCTGGAAATCTCAAGAATCAAGGGGCGAGCATTCATCATTTACTGGAACTGGCCATCTCCCTTAAAGCGAATTTTCCATATAATTAGTTAGTCCTTATCAGCAGCATTACTGCTCAACACTCGGCTCACGTCAGGAGTCTGAAATAACGATGCCAAGCGTCAATTCTGAAGAAAAATTATATCTCGCCGCCAAAGAGCAAGTCGCCTTATTTTGGCGCGAAGATGTTCTCTTATTTAGCGCCGAGGGGCCTGACCTCGAACGCTACTTACAAGGAAGAATCACTCAGGACGTAAAGTCACTGGCCAGTGGAAACGGCGCTGCCTCACTGCTACTCAATCCACAAGGAAAAATTCAAGGTCACTTTCAGCTCTTAAAGTCTGATACGAACGAGCTCTTTCTCATCGCCGATAAAACAAAAGAAGAAACGGCGGCAGAGGATTTTCTTAAAGCCTTGCTACAATTTAAAGTTGCAGACCAGCTCAGTATTGATGAAGTAGCAAACACTCAAGTAGCCTCCTTAGTTGGCCCTAAGGCAGAGGCAACCCTAAGCGCCCTCGGCCTCGCTCTCCCTGCCGACGATGCCTACGCTCACGTCTGTGCAGATTTTCAGGGCTCAGAAATTCGCTGCGTTCGACGACCTGCGGGCATCACTGAAGGCATTGACCTGCTCTATCCAGCAGAGTGCAGAGCAGCGCTTGAACAAGCAATGCTTGAGCACGATGTGACCTTTGGCGATTCAGCCGTGAGCGAAACTGCCTGGTCCATGCTGCGTATTGATGCTGGCATCCCTCATCAGCTTGCCGAACTCGGAGAGAAAACCTCAGCAACCGAAATTCCCTATCAGTCACTCATTTCTTTTTCTAAAGGCTGCTACGCTGGTCAAGAAGTAGTAGAGATGTCCATCGCACGGGGAAGACCGAACAAAGAACTTGTTCAGCTCCAAGCGAGCCCAGGAAGCAGTCTCCAGGTGGGAGATGCAATTGTTGATCAAGATAGCGGCAAAGAATGTGGCAGCATCACCAGTGTCTGTCATCTTCCTCCCGAAGGAGTCCTAAGTGCGCTTGGCTTTGTTAAAGCGAAGTTTCTCGACAAGCAAGAGTTTCTTGCCGGTGACGTGCTACTGAAGCGCAAAGCAAACTCTTCCTAGCAGCATGGACAAACAAGCTGCAATCGCGGTCTACGTCCACATCCCCTACTGTAGCTCAAAATGTCCCTACTGCGATTTCAATTCGTACGCCATCGACACTGCATCCCCCTCTGGCGGAATGCCAGAAGATGAGTACGTCGACGCGCTACAAAAAGAATTATCCTTCCGCCAATCAGATCCACGCTGGCAGGGAAGAAAAATATCATCCGTCTTCTTTGGCGGGGGAACCCCCTCTCTCTTTCATGCAAAATCAATTGGAAAGGTGCTGACTTCCTTAGACTCGTATTTCGGTTTCACCCCCGATGCCGAACTCACCCTAGAAGCAAATCCAGGCACCATCCAAGAGCAACTAGGAGTTGAACGATTAAGCGGTTTTCGCTCAGCCGGAATCAACAGAATCAGCATGGGCGTACAAAGCTTCCGCCAGGAAAAACTAAACTTCCTTGGCCGGCTTCACTCAGCAAAAGATGCGATTAATGCAGTTGAAAATATTAAACGAGCAAAGTTCGAGAATTTCAATCTCGATCTAATCTTCGGCGTAGCAAACGAAACTGCAAAAGACTGGTCCTACGATCTAGAGCAAGCCATCTCCCTTGCCCCACCACATCTCTCCGCCTATGGCCTTACTATTGAGTCCGGCACAGAATTCGGACGACGCGCACGAAAAGGAACGCTACCCCTTGCAGAAGATTCCCTACAAGCAGACTTGCAGCTTCTCACCCACGAAACCCTCGAAGCAAACTCATACAAGCGATACGAAATCTCAAACTACGCCTTCAAGGACCGAGAATGCCGCCACAACCTCGCCTACTGGCGCGGTCAGGATTATCTCGGCCTCGGTGCAGGAGCGCACTCTTTTCTTAAACTAGAAAACTCAAACGAAGTAGCAGAACGCTGGTCCAACATCCCCAAACCCGAACACTACATCCAGCGCGCCCAAACAAACGGCAACGCCGCACAACTCCGCGAGACCGTCACCCGAGAACAAGCCGAACTAGAATTCCTCTTCACCCGCATCCGCATGACTGAGGGAATAAACTTCAAAGAATACGAACAACTCTTTGGCCG
>CAYGNZ010000604.1:0-2243 GCA_964351345.1 uncultured Bdellovibrionales bacterium
ACAGCAAGTGTGCGTACCCCTCAGGTGGTGGTTCGTACGTATTGCTCTATGGCGTCTGTCTCTCTATTCCTTCTCGTCGCGTAAGGATTAGCATAGGTGACTATGGTAGAGATTTCACTTGAGGAATTACAAGAGGCTGCCGCCGAATTTGGTCTCACTCTTGTTGCCTATCTGCCTGTAGAAAACGCCGCAGAGGCAATGCAATCCGATATCGCTCACCTTCAAGCCTGGCAAGACGCCGGTTTTGCTGGAGAGATGGGCTACATGCAGCGTGATGCGAAGTTGTTTGCTGATTTCCAGCATTTTCTACCCGAATGTCGCTCCTTAGTCTGTTTTGCGGTTTCCTATTTTTGGCGTGATGAAGTAGCACAAGCTGCGAGTAGCACCTTGCCGAGCGGTTATGGTCGAGTGGCTCGTTATGCCTGGGGGAGAGATTATCACCGTGTGCTAAAAAAGCGCTTGGTGAAACTCGTTGATTTCTTAGCGGCCTCAGGGAAGTATTCTTCTATTCAGAGTAGAGCCTTCACCGATTCTGTTCCACTACTAGAACGCGCGATTGCAAAGAACGCGCAGCTTGGATTCATCGGGAAAAATTCTCTGCTCATTCGACCAGGAGTGGGGTCATTTACGCTCCTTGGCGAAGTTCTCTGGAATCTACGCGTTGCAGATTCCCCTAAATCTCGGCTTCCAATTAACCAAGACGCAAGTTGTAAGTCCTGTCGACGTTGTATTGAGAACTGTCCTACGGATGCAATTGTTGATGAGCGAAAAGTCGATGCGCGAAAATGCATTTCTTATTTAACGATAGAGAAGAAGGGGGAGTTTGATGATTGGCAACAGCAGGCAGTTGGAGAATGGGTTTTCGGCTGTGATATCTGCCAGGAGGTGTGCCCCTTTAATCATGAGTCAGTATTGAGTCCCCATGTTGAAGAGTTTTCGGCTGACTCCGGAGTTGGCCCACTGTTAGAACTTTCTTCCTGTATCTCAATTCGAAGCGATGCTGAATTCCTTTCTCGTTTTCAAGGCACGCCCTTGATGCGGGCCGGAAGAGAGGGATTACTGCGAAATGCAGCCGCAGTGATTGTCAATACAAAGGCAACGAACTGCCTTGAGCCATTGAAAACAATGGCTGAGCAAGACCGCTCCTTGATGCTGCGAAATGTAGCACTCGCAAGCCTTCGTAACGTAGTGCCCAGTGCAAGTGGGATTGAACGTAGGCGAATACAAAATTTTCTCGATACTCTCTGAGGAATATTAGTGCCGTTACGGGCAAAGTCAGTCCTTGATTCGATATTTAAGCGAGCAGCAATTTGTGACGACTGCTATATATCGTTAAGAACTATAACTGAGCGCAGGCAAATGTTGACTAAAATTATCATGAGATCGCTACTCAGCAGCGTACTATTTGCTGTTACCGCTTGCGGTCCCTCGCTGCGTTCGCAAATGTCACTTCCCCATCTAATGCCGTCCGGGGCCCCTGAAGCTCAAGCCACTTCTCGGCAGGCGTATATCTTTGTCGATCAATTTATTGATGCTCGTCCCAGTCCTGAGATCGCTATGGTAGAAGATCGAGCAGTTGCGGCGGATAATCCGCCTGCTGATGCCGTGGTGGCAGGAATTCGAAGGGCTCTAGAGAAAGATGGATTCACGCTTTCAGACACGGCGCCAGTTATCCTCTCGGGTGAAGTTCGAAATTGGAGTGCGAAAGTGACCCCAGGGTTTTCGTCAAAATCGGAGTCCTCAGCACAATTGTTCATCGAAGTGCTCGATCCTGCTAATCGACGTGTCTACTCCGGGGTGTATGAGGGATTCTCCTCCAAAGGAACGCCCGGGCTCGATGAGAGTGATGTTCGCGATACGCTAGAGGTGTCGATGACTGAAGCAATAAAGCAGTTACTCGCTGATCGACAACTCATCGGACTTCTTGCCTCATACTAGGCACTATCTCCCTCAGAAGTTTCTCCGAGTGGCTGAGAACCGAGGAAGAAACTTGGTCTGCTCTCAGTTTCGCAATCAGATAAACCAAGAAACAAACTGGTTGTTCCAATTCTTCTACGACTGCTCCTAAGTCTTTCGTGGGCTTAGATTGTAGCAAATCGAAGCTTGCACAAAGCATGGTACGGACTTGCGCCAACGTTCTCTTGCACACTACCGATAACTGCACACGGGTCGCTAAAGAATCAATAGATTTCTCAATCGCGTTGCGTTTAAACGTTGAAGTGAAAACAGCGCAACTGCGATTA
>CAYGNZ010000605.1:0-2238 GCA_964351345.1 uncultured Bdellovibrionales bacterium
GCAGCAGGTAGATGCTTATTTGTCCGGTGCGGACGAGCTCGTCAATTTGAGTGTCGATAGAGGAAAAGTAGAGACTCCGTGATATCCAACCCAGAGCGATGTAGCTGATCATTTCTGGTAGGCTGAATCCATTGATTTGATACCCCACAGGATGAGTGGCGTAGACCGCTTGCCAAATAAAATAGTGCACCGAAACAAAGAGTAAATAGGTGATTATCCCTGTAAAATAGCGCAACCTATAGGCAAGCATATTAAGAAAGGCGTTCCTGACAAACGCCAGATACACATCCCAGCTTTTCGCCTGAGGAGCGAGAGCGCCGGAACCCATTGTTTGACTAAGAGTATTAGGCATGAGTCCCGTCGGTATAAAGTTTGACGATAACATCATCAATACTTGGCTCTTCTAATCGCAAGTCAGTAACCTCAAAACGATCGAGCACTTTTTTGATCAACTCCGCAGTCGGCAGCTTTTCGGGAGCAAATGAGCCAACCAGACGACGAGTCCCTTCACTGTGGAAAGTGATTCGATCGCCAAGGAGCGAACTGAGTTCTTGCTTCGGAGCATCACCGGGAAAATCTAAAATAATACTTCGCTCAAGTCCCGGCAGAGACTTCACTTCGCTGAGCGTGCCATCGTAGATGATATGTCCTTTATCGAGCACGATTATGCGCTTACAAAGCTCTTCGATTTCTTTAAGATCGTGAGTGGTCAAAATGATTGTCGTGCCGAACTGCTGATTCACCTGGCGCAGAAAAGCTCTAATTCTATCCTTGGCAACCACATCAAGGCCGATAGTTGGTTCATCGAGGAAGAGCAAGCGGGGGTTGTGCAATAAACTCGCCGCGAGATCGCATCTCATACGCTGACCAAGGGAGAGCTTACGGACAGGCGCCTGTAGAAGTTCATCAAGTTCGAGGATTTCAGAGAGTGTCTGGAGACGTTGATCAAAATCGCTTTGAGCGACATCGTAAATCTTTGCCAGGAGTCGAAATGACTCGATAACTGCGATATCCCACCAAAGCTGAGTGCGTTGGCCAAATACGACGCCAATATTCTGCGTATAGACCTTCCTTTCTGCAAAGGGCTGCATGCCGTCAATACTCAGCTCTCCCGAGCTTGGCTTCAAAATACCCGTGAGCATCTTAATGCTCGTGGATTTCCCCGCTCCGTTAGGGCCGATATATCCGAGAAGCTCGCCTCGTTCGACGGAGAACGAGATTGCGTCGACGGCTGCGACGTCAAAATAGTCTCGTCGGAACAGATCCTTAAAGCCTCCTAGCACTCCAGGGCGTCGCTTGTAGCTTCGGTAGGTTTTACTGAGCTCTTTTACTTCGATTATTGCCATGCTTGGGACACTACACTAAGTTATTGCTTCGGTTACAGAGATTTTTGTCGAGATTACTGCGTATTTGCGATCAGCTCGAATCAAAAGATTCGAATCAGACTGACGTATTGAATCGCTTTAGATTTCATTGCTCCAGAAATACTACCGTAGGGGCTGAGAAGTAGCCCATAGAAAACTTGAAGGAAAGAGGAGAACGGCCTGATGTATGATCCAGCACTAGTCCAACCCATGCGCGAAGAGCTCACGCAAATTGGCGTAAAAGAATTGAAAACTGCCGCAGAGGTTGATCAGACCCTTACGCAATCCGATGGCACGGTCTTAGTTGTGGTCAACAGCGTATGTGGTTGTGCTGCGGGCGGAGCTCGACCGGGAGTGGCACTGGCCTTGCAGCACCCCAAACGTCCCGCGCTTGCCACCACAGTCTTTGCTGGACAGGATAAAGAGGCAACAGAGAAAGCCCGTTCTTATTTTGTTGGCTTCCCACCCTCATCGCCTGCGATAGCGCTGATGAAAGGTGGGGAGGTGGTTCATATGCTCCATCGCCACGATATTGAGGGATGCTCTGCTGAGGAGATTGCAGCAAAGTTGATCAGCGCATTTGATCAGTTTTGTTAAGCATTGTCGTTCAACCAGCGTAACAGTGAAAGGATATGCAATTAACAGGTAGTCGCATTCTAATTAGTGGTGGAAGTCTAGGTATCGGTAAAGCCACCGCGAAGTTACTGATAGAGCATGGGGCGAAGGTCGCGATTACGGGAAGGAATGCTGAACGCCTGAAAACTGCGGCGGATGAGTTGGGAGCGATTGCTATTCAATCCGATGTTTCTAAGAGCGAGGACGTGGCACGCACGTTTGAAGTAGTTCAGCGTGAATTTTCTGGCTTGGATGTGTT
>CAYGNZ010000606.1:0-2224 GCA_964351345.1 uncultured Bdellovibrionales bacterium
AAAAGTAGGCTGCGTGAGTTCGAGACTTTGCAAACGCAAGCTGAAGCGAAACTACAGGAAACAGAAGAAGCCAATCGAAAGGATTTGGAAGCCTTTGTTCCCGAAGCGGCGACGCCTGCCAGTAGTGAGCGATCAGAGCAGATGCGCTTGCTCGAATCGCGTCTTGCTGAGCTACCAGAACTGCAAGGTCTGATTAAAGACTCAGAGCGCACTCTTTCCTCCGCAAGGAGTGCCCTGGCAGAGAGCAAGGAAAGACTTTTTGAGGCGCAAAAGGAACTTTCAAGCACCGAGCGAGAACGTTCCACGATTGTTGCACAGCTTGAGCGAATGGCGCTGCATGTAAATCAGCAAACTGAGAGCGCGAATACTGCCGCCCTTGCCTCGGCACTTACCGTTCCTGAACAACTCGAGCGAGCCGTTTCTGCTGCGCTAGGGGATCGTGCAGAGTATGTCGTCACGTCAGAGCCAGAGAAATTGGCGCAAGAATATCTTGGCGCCAAAGATGACGGCGGGCAAAAGCGTCGTATTGGCGTAATTGCCAAGCGTGATGCAGGTTCGCCGATCATAGGCTCTGAAGGTCGTCGACCTTTAGCGGATCATGAGTTGGAAGTAGTGCCTGAGGCGAAATTGCTTCTCGACTTACTGGAGATTGAATCAAGCGTACGACCTAGCCTTGAGCTCATGATAGGCGATCTGGTGCTTGCCCCGAGCCTCGAACAAGCGTTGCGATTAAATGCGGCGAACAAAGAGCGAGGACTTGCTGAGCGTTTGCTCGTCACTCCGCAAGGTGAGGTAGTCACCCCCTGGGGATGGTACACCACCCAGGGCGAGTCGGTCGGTTTGTCCTTTCGTCGTCGAATCGAAGAGTTAGACGTACTCCTGCGCGATCTTCAGCTTGCCGCAGCGGATAAGCTTCAGGCAGTGGAGGCTTCTGAGGCCGCGCTCGCCACTGCAAAATCCGAGCTTCACGAAGGCTTGCGCTCACGCGATGCACTCCTTGAGGTGCAGCAACGCCTCTCTCGCTTACTCCAAGAGGAGAAAGCGGAAGAAAAGCAAGCTCGTGAGCAAGCGATTCAGGCAGAACGAGAGCGACAGCTTGCCGCACGAGCAAAAGAGCGCGCCGCAGAACTCGAAGTTCGTGCTGCGATGAGCGAGACTTCGGAAGCGAGAAACGCGGTGAAGTATGTCGAGCGCGCATTGGAGAATTTAGAAACAGAACAGCGACAGCTTGCGGAACGTGAGCAGGGTCTCAACACCCAAGGCACAGAGCTTGCCAAGGAAAAACAAGTTCTTACCGAGGCTCTAGCGATTCAGTCGAGTGATGAAGCCAAACTCCTTGCAGAAGAGGTCCAGAGTAAATACGAGCATGTCGTAGAGGAGATAACGCACGTTGAAGAACGACGTGACGGCGTGAATTTGCAATTGGCTGAGGCATCTCAAGTAGTGTCTGACGCTCGTCGAGGACTTGATGCGCTTAATGAGAAGGAGAGCGCGTTTAAACTTCAGTCTGAAAAGCTCTCGCTCGAGATGCAAATGCTGCATGAAGAAGTGGTCAAGCAGTATGGTGACGAAGTGCAAATGCTGACTGAGGCAGAGGCTCAAGGAATACTTGATGCTGCAATTCCTCAAGGCGCGCCGTCTGAAGAGGAATCTGGTCACCTTGTGGTTACCAAGAAACTCTCCAATCTCCGTGAAGAAGCGACGAAACTTCGTCGCCGTCTTGAGCGCGAGGGTGAAGTTGACCCCGAAGCAATCACTCGCTACGAGGAGGAGCAAGCAAGGCTCGATGAAATGCAAGCGCAACATGCAGATCTCACGCTTGCGACCAACACGCTTGAGCGAACAATTCGTCAGTTAAAAGAAGTATCAAGGACTCGTTTTCTTGACACCTTCAACGATGTCAATCGACGTTTTACCGAGTTAGTGCCACGACTCTTTGGTGGTGGCGCAGGTCACCTAGAACTTCTCGACCCAGAAGATCCACTTACTAGTGGTGTGGAGATTACCGTTCGACCTCCAGGAAAACGAATTACGACGATGGAGTTAATGTCAGGTGGAGAAAAAGCCCTGGTTGCCACTGCGGTGCTAATGGCGATGTTTCTCCATAAACCGAGCCCCATCTGTGTGCTCGACGAGGTCGATGCGCCACTGGATGATGCAAACCTAGAGCGTTTTCTTGATCTCATCACCGAGCATTCTGATAAGACGCAGTATCTAATCATCA
>CAYGNZ010000607.1:0-2217 GCA_964351345.1 uncultured Bdellovibrionales bacterium
TTACCGACCAATATATCCCCCTGATTTTTCTTTGCCGCAGCCAGCGACACCGAGAGTTCCGGCAGGGAGGTTCCGAGCGCAATGACAGAGATAGCAATCACTGCTTCCGAGATGCCGAAACTGCGCGCTATCTCAATTGTCGACTGCACAAGAAATTCGCTACTGAGTAACAAGCATGCAAGAAGTCCAATAATTTTCAGAACGAGTAGTGCCGTTGCCCCCGACTCACGGCTCTCCTTCTCAGCGAATTCCTCTTCTGCTTGCTCCTCCTCACTGAGCATTGAAGAACTACTATGGAAAACATTATAGATAAAAGCGCAAAATCCGAGCACGAAGACTAGGGCCGCGAGGCGACCAATTTCACCTACCGTTAAGGCGATAAGCCAGAACAAGGCGGTGACGACGAGCATCAATCCACCTTGCTGAATGATGACGGATCGCGAACAGACAATGGGGAAAAATAACGCAGGTAAACCAAGAATCAGGCCGATATTACAGACGTTTGAACCGACCACGTTACCCACGGCAATTTCAGGATGCCCCAAGAGCGCTGCAGCACCCGAGGCCATGACCTCTGGCAGAGAGGTGCCGACTGCTACGACAGTGAGCCCTACTACCATCGTAGGGATACCCATACTACGTGCAAAACTCACGATGACTTCGATTAGCCGATCGGCGGAAAACAAAAGAGCCGCCAGACTAAGTATCAGAATAAATATTTGGAGAGCCAAAAGTCCTCTTCGCTATACGTAAAATGCTGAGGCTATCTCATCTATCCCAGGCTGAATACAGAGAAGCATCGCAACGCTTCCCCGGTTAGCACACTAGCCGTTAGCCGCGCCAGATCGTTAAGTTTCCTAGTAAATTGACGATAATACCCTTAAGGTATAAGAATAATTGTATTTTTGTTGCTCATAAAAGGACGCAGCAAGCTTTCTGCTCTTGGCAGAAAGTAAGTACCCACGGATGAATGAGACTTTTTTGGGGCTAAGGACCGGCTCGTGATTAGGAACATACAGCACGGAATTAAGGGATATGGCACTCGAAATCGGTCCGACTCAGACGGCGCTCGGCTCTGGCGCGTCATCAAAAACCTCTAAAACCTCCGCTACCCAAAACACCCAGGCTCTGGCCAAGGGGACGCTCAGCACCACCGTTGAGACAAAGTCAGAAGGAGCGACAAGAAACACAATTTCTCCTGTGCAGGCTGAGGAACGCCAAGCAACCGCGATTCTCTTTTCAGCAAGCACTTCTCTCTCCAACAAACAAAGCGCGACGGAGAATCTTCTTTCAACTGTAGAAGATCTCAAGGCTCGTGCAGAGCAAATAGAATCTGAAACCAATCCTACCCGACGGCAAGAACTGATTGATGAAGCAGAAGCGGTTCGGGCGCAAGCGGAAGCCGATTTCGCAGCCGCAGTAGAGGAGAATCCTGGACTCGCTGACAATGAAACCATCACCGCAGTGATTACCCCTGGAGAAAATCCAGAGAGTGGGCAAACCACATTCACCACCTCAGTTCCTGGCGCCTCTTCACCAGCGCAGGTCGGATTGAGCGATGTTGATCTCTCCGATGGTGCTGCAGCTCAAGAAAGCTTAGCAGAGATTGAATCGACCTTGCGTCGAGAACTTTCCTCTTTTAGTTCGGCAAGAAGTAATATTTCGGCTGCGGTGCGCGATCGTGGGCAAGCAATTGCTGCAGAATCTGAAGCCGCTGGACGAGTTGACGCAGACCAGCGTTCTGAAGAACTCGCGCAAGAAGTCGCAGCAAGCGCTTCTGGAATCACCGAGGCAAGTCTTGTTGAGCAACTCGATGTGCAGTCCTTAATTATTGAAGAGGAAGTCTCACGAGCATCTGAAGCAAGAGCTGCTGAACGTGCAACTGCGAGAGAACCAATCGCTGAGGACGACTCAAACAATCAAGCGACAACTATCGGACAAGAGTCAAACGAAGACGCCGCAACCAAAGGTGCCCGTCTAGTACAGAGCTAAGGCGAGCGAGTCTAAACTAGTCTTCGTCGTTACCCAGTAAATAGTCCCTGAAGCGTGCCGTGGTGTTTTCTTCATCAGGCACAGATGATTCGCGCGTGCTGTGTTTAAGCGCAGAGATAGGGCGGTGAAGGGTCTTGCGTACCAGTGCCGTGCCCATGTCACGAAGCGCGGCTTCTAACTCCACACATTGCGCATCGGTGTAGCCACTACGACGTAATCGTCGGA
>CAYGNZ010000608.1:0-2211 GCA_964351345.1 uncultured Bdellovibrionales bacterium
TTCTCAAAATGCCCAACGTATTGCTGAGTTTCCTGAGTCCTCCGACGAAATCGAGTCGGTGACCTACCCAGGTTTGAAGTCTCATCCCCAGTTTGCTCTCGGCCAAAAGCAGATGAAGCTACCGGGCGGGATGATTACCGCGGTCGTGAAGGGTGGCTTACCACGGGCGAAACGTTTTCTTGAGAGTGTGGAGATTTTCTCACTCGCTGAAAGCCTGGGCGGAGTTGAATCCCTCATTGAACATCCTGCGATTACGACGCACGCAACCATTCCACCTGAGACCAGAGCGGCGCTCGGAATCTCAGACGGTTTGATTCGCTTTTCGGTCGGGGTTGAAGATGGCCAAGACCTGCTTGATGACGTAGCGCAAGCGCTGCAAGCCTCTCGTTAACGACCGAGCCCTTACGTATTTGCTGCATACTCCATTAGCAAGGCAATTTGTGAGGGGAGTAGGGACTCTGCATACTTATTGGGGCAGTACATATCTGCTCCGGCTGAGAGGCATGAGACCTCTTCGATGACGTCTAGTCGGGATACTGCGACGAGGGGAGTAGACTCATGCTGTACATCAAGCCGCAATTGACGAATAAATTCTAAGCTGTCGCCTGAGAGAAGATCAATCTCGCAAATAATGAGATCAACCTGCTCCTGATGAAGGAAGCTGCGAGCCTGCTGAAGCTCAGAAACACTCTGAACTCTAAAGCCCATTTTCTTTAATATTCGATTCAGTTGAAATCGATGCTCACTTTCATCTTCGATCAAAAGGGCATCTTTCGGCCTCACCGTCCGCCCCCGCAGGGAGGAAGCATGAAGTGGTTGAAATTCTAAATCGGCAAAATCGTTTGATTGGTAGCTTGTGAACATGTTCAGTCCTCCTAGTCGCTCTACTAGCATCATTAAGGACCGCTTCAGCTTGCCGCGAGTGCTGCGGAAGATAAACACCTGAATCTCATCAATACGCTCTGTGAGAGAGAACGTCAGAGAAAATGGTAAACTTTAGATTTGGGCGCATTTTGCCCTAGATATAGGGGAAAACTGAGTTGTTAAGGCTGAAAGCCAGCGACTATCTGGCCTAATTCTTGGTGAAGAAAGCCATTTGTCGCCAGAACTCCAGAAGTACAATGCTCAAGCGGATTGCCATCGCTTTTTGTCACGCGCCCGCCTGCTTCTTCAACAAAGAGGGCACCTGCTGCAAAATCCCAGGGTTCAAGCTTGTACTCAAAATGCGCGCTAAACGCTCCGGTTCCGACCATGCAAAGATCTAAAGAGGCGGTGCCCATTCTTCGAGCACCGTGAATGTTTTTGCCATAGAGTTCTTGCAAACAGGCCAGGGTCTTTTCCATCATCAGACCTCGATCGTAGTAGACGCCAAAGCTGATCATTGCGTCAGCCAAGCTGCGCTCTGGAGCAACGCGTGCAAGCACGCCATTGTGTTTTGCGCCCTTGCCTCGTTCGGCAAGATAGAGGTCATTTGAAACTGGGTTGAGGACCACGCCGATTTGAGCAACTCCGTTGTGGACGTAGGCAATAGAAATCGCAAAATGCGGAATACCGTGCGCGAAATTATTTGTTCCGTCTAAGGGGTCAATTATCCAAAGATGCTCTGCTTCAGTGCTATCTTTAAAAGTTTCTTCACCTAGAATCGAATGATCTGGAAAATGCTTTCGTATGCCTGAGGCGATGATAGCTTCTGATTCAACGTCTGCATCCGAAACGAGATTATAGCTTTCTTTTGCGCGCATTTTCACGCCTTTGCTGAAGTACTGTTGCACGATGGCCGCACCGGCAAGGGCGGTTTGCTGCGCGACTTCAAGTTCGGCAGAAAATTTCGAAGGAGAATTACTTTCCATATTCGGCGAGCTCAAAAATAATATTCTCTGGACCGCTGAAGTAGACTAGTTTTTTTCTCGTGGGTGGATATTCCTCTACCTCACTGAAAAATTCGACTTCCATTTCGCGAAGTCGAGTAACCACGGCTTGGATATCTTCTACGCGAAAGGCGATATGTCGGTACCCATGAAGGTTGGCTTGGTTTGGCAAGGACTCCTTTTGCATTTGAGGGGAGTCGTAGCTGACAAGCTCTAGGCGGCAAGCGTCCCCAGGTAGTACAAGCTTCACGTAGCGTGCGGACACCTCAGGGAGGCCGACAATTCGAGAAATCCACTCTCCTTCGAGACCATCCTCATGCTCAAGCACAAAACCGAGCGCAAT
>CAYGNZ010000609.1:0-2206 GCA_964351345.1 uncultured Bdellovibrionales bacterium
CTGGGGTATCGGGTGGGCATGGCGCCGGCCACCGCAAGCGAGCGGCTTCGTGTGGGGCGGGCGTTGAAGAGCCTCCCGGCCATCGATGGTGCGTTCTCCGAAGCGCAAGTGAGTTACTCGAAGGTGCGCGCTCCGAACTGGCTATCAAATTGTTCGGCGAGAACATCGAACAACTCGTTAGTAACGCAAACGCAATTGCGGCAGTAGTCCGTGAGGTTCAGGGAGCGGCTGATGTCGAGGTCGATCAAGTCGTCGGTGCTCCACAGCTGTTAGTTCGAATCGATCGTAGCGCAATCGCTCGCTACGGAGTGAATGTCTCTGATGTACAGAAAGTCATTGGTGCTGCGATTGGCGGCACCGCTGCGGGTCAGATTTTTGAAGGTGTCAGGCGTTTTGATATTTGGGTCCGATTTTCAGAAGAGTACAGAAACTCCGCGAGCAAAATTGGCGCAACGCTTATACCGGGCCCAAACGGCGTGATGATTCCCTTATCAGAGCTTTCCTCTATTGAGCAGGTAGTCGGACCCCGGCAAATTAAACGCGAAGACGGTCAACGCTTCATCACGATTCAATGTAATGTCATTGGACGCGATATTGGACGCTTTGTTGATGAGGCGAAGGAGCAAATCGCTGAAAAAATTCAGCTGCCGCCCGGATACCTTGTTTCTTGGGGCGGCCAATTTCGTTTGCAGCAGGAAGCCAACAAACGCCTCGCCGTAGTGGTTCCGGTAACACTGCTCCTTGTGTTACTCATGCTGTACTCTAATTTCAATTCACTACGAAATTCTTTTCTGATTTTGCTCAACATTCCTCTTGCCTTAGTCGGCGGCGTCGTTGCCCTCTGGCTCTCTGGGCAAAACCTCTCAGTTCCAGCTAGTGTCGGCTTCATCGCTCTTTTCGGAATCGCATTAGAGAATGGTATGGTACTGGTTTCCTACCTGAATCAACTTCTTGATGAAGGCATGGAGGTTGATCAAGCCTGCCTTCAGGGCGCTCGCCTTCGTCTCCGTCCAGTGCTGATGACTGCCGTCACCACTGCGCTCGGCTTACTACCCTTACTGTTTGCAAGTGGCACAGGCAGTGAAATTCAGCGGCCACTGGCAACCGTGGTCGTTGGAGGGCTGCTTACTTCAACCGTCCTCACCCTCTTAGTTATTCCAGCTTTATATAAGTGGTTTTCGGCTGTACAATCTAAGTAATACAAACCGCCCTTACCCTGCGGAGACAACAAATATGAAATTTTTCGCATCTGCTTTGTTCGGTCTTTTACTTTACCCTGGGATAGGTAGCGCTCAAACGAGCGTTGATTACCCCGTGGCAAAAGTGAGCTTCGATGCTTATAAAAATCTTGTCTCCTACGTAGAGGCGCATCGTGCAAAGCATCTGATCGATCTTGAGACATTCCTAAAGATGAGCGTAGAGCCGAATGTCCTCATCCTCGATACTCGCTCAGAGTTTCGCTATAAGCGTATTCATCTCCAAGGAGCAAAACACTTAAACTTCTCTGATTTCACCCAAGACAACCTCGCCAAACTCATCCCAAACCGAAACACGAAAATATTGATCTACTGCAACAACAACTTCAGAGGAAACGAGGTAGACTTCGCCTCAAAAATCGCCCCTCCCCTACGCAGCTTTCCACTGCCAACAAGTTCAACTACAGATTCAAGCCCAGTCGAAGCTCAACTTAAAGTTCAAGAAAAACCAATGATGATGGCGTTGAATGTTCCGACGTATATCAATTTGTTTGGCTACGGATACCATAATGTGTACGAGCTGCATGAATTGGTGGATGTGAATGATCCGAGGATTACATTTGAAGGGTCGATTGTGGAGCCGTAGGGTTCACCGGACTGTTTTTCTTAGCGCTCCTGCTACCAATTCCATCCTCCTTCGCCAAGGCTACGGCGGACAAGCCACTCACAAACTATTTCGAGAGAGTTACCAAACAACCTCAGGAACAAAATAGCCAAACACAGCTAAAGCATGCGCGGCGTCTGAGCGCCCCTGAGCGGAGCGGAAGAAAAGAAAAGGAATTGGTGGCAGGATTGTTGCGCCAAAGCGCAAGAATCATGACAGCGATTCCGAGCGGAGCGGAAAATAAGAAGCATTCGAGGATTGGCAGGATTATTGCGCGTTAGCGCAAAAATCATGACAATCTACCGAGAATGCCCAGGGCGAGACTCGAACTCGCACGATCCGAAGA
>CAYGNZ010000610.1:0-690 GCA_964351345.1 uncultured Bdellovibrionales bacterium
TAAGTTTGAGGGTAGAGACTGAAGACTGAAGACTAGAGGGAAAAGTTTAAGACCAAGACCAAGGGTCAGACACAGTCACAGGCTGAGTAACAGTAACAGGAACAGACAAAGTAACAGTAACAGGAACAGAAAAAGTGGATGCGGGAACGCCCATACTTTAGCTAAGCCCCCCAACCCCCAAAATAAAACAAAAATACTAAGTAATTACCCCTTAGTATTCTGTTTCATTGAATTTTAGCCAATACAATGTGATTATTAGCTGCCTTTATACCTGCCCTTGAATTGCTAATGAGCTCAGCGGGTCAAATAGTGGCGGATGCCTCAAAAGCGGCTATGGGCTTGAGGTAATTCAATTTTTGCAAACAACACTGGAGTCAGTAAAAGCTAAGTATGTGCAATTTTTTCAGGCAGTTTTTTCTACTACTGACCATTCTCCTCTCGTATTCTTCAGCCAGCGCGGCTGAGGAGCCAAAGAGTGAGGCTCTTGGTGATGCGATCCCCACAACTATCCAAGTTATTGATCGCGTGGTCGCAACCGTTGATGGAGAACCATTGACGCTGAGCGATGTGCGGCGGCACTTAACGGCACTTGGTCAGGGAGAGACACTGCCGTCTTTGCCTTCGGATGAAGATGTCCGAGGTCCCTTGAATGAGCTTATTGGTACAACACTCCTACTTCGCGAAGCTGAG
>CAYGNZ010000610.1:700-2189 GCA_964351345.1 uncultured Bdellovibrionales bacterium
GGTGATGATGAGATCGCGGACTACATCGAAGAAATTCAGCGACAGAATGGGGTAGATGCCGCGGGTTTCACCGAGCTTCTTCAGCGTCAGGGGCTGACGCAAGAACAGTACACCGAACAAGTGCGAAGCGATATACTGCGTGCTCGTGTGATGTCTGCTCAGGTGCGATCAAAAATTAATATTCTTGATGAAGACATCAAACGCTACCTCGCGGAGCGACCAGACTTAGTCCCGGCAGTGGGTTCGCAAAGAGTTGAGCAAGTCGTTATTCCATTTCCAATCGCTGACCGAGAATCGGCAGAGTCAAGACTCTCGGCTATCCGAGCGAAAGTTGAGCAAGGAACCTCCTTGCGAGAGGCCGCCGGTGAGCTTTACCTTGATCTCGGTTACGTGATCGCCGAAGAACTCAAAGAAGATCTACAAGAAGTCCTCGAGAAGGCACCGTCGAATGAACTGACCGAGCCCATTGCGTTAAGTGGTGGACTTTATCTGTTTAAAGTATCTCCCCCATATTCAGAAGCGGGAGATATTGATTCCACGACGAAAGAGGAAATACGACGTGAATTATACGAACGTCGATTTAAAGAAGCGGTCAAAGAGTATGTCAATGTCGAGCTGCCAAAAAAGTATCACGTAGAAATAAAACTCTAATACTGGCGGTCGATACAAAACCTTGCGTTGCTCGAAGAGACTGAGCGAGGAAGCATAACGAAATTCTGGTGCAGGTTGCCCAGAAACAATAACGAAAACAAAGGGAGTTTATCGTGTTAGCAAAAGACAAGATTTTTCGAGAGTATGATATTCGTGGAGTAGTGGATGGAGATTTTGATAAGGATTTCGCACAAAATCTTGGTCGAGCTTTCGCACAGAAAGTGCATGCCTCACTGGGCACTTCTCCTGAGAGTCGCAAGGATCTGAAAATTGGCGTTGGTCGAGACTGTCGAGTTTCCGGTGAAATGCTCTCTGACGCCCTGATCAAAGGTTTACAAGAGGGTGGGGTGAACGTGGTGAAGTGCGGGATGGGACCAACTCCTCAACTCTACTACTCGGTATACGCCGCAAAGCTCGATGGTGGAATTCAAGTTACCGGTAGCCATAATCCAGCCGATCAAAACGGCTTCAAGATGATGATTGGCAAGTCCACGCTCAGTGGTGATGCGATTCAGGATCTTCGTGAGCGTCTCAAAGTAGTTGCTGCTGATGATTTCAAGCCAGTCGAAGGCATGAAGAGCGAAGAGTATGACGCGAGAACAGATTACATCGCCGAACTCATTACCCGCTCGAAGCCAGAAATGGGCTCGCGCAAAATTAAAGTTGTCGTTGATGGTGGTAATGGTGTGGGCGGTTTAGTGGGTCCTGACGTGCTCCGAGGATTAGGCTGTGAAGTTGTTGAACTCTATACTGAGCCAGATGGAACATTTCCCAATCATCATCCAGATCCAACCGTGCTTGAAAACATCGTTGATCTGCAAAAGAAAGTAGTCGAAGT
>CAYGNZ010000611.1:0-2182 GCA_964351345.1 uncultured Bdellovibrionales bacterium
GGCTGCTTGGTGTCAGTGCTACTAGTGAAGCTATTTCAACATCAGCGAGTCAATGCGCTCAAGAGTGGGGACAGCCATTTAGGGGCAGTCGAAGAAGCAAAGCTGTTTGAAGGCACCGCGAATAATTCAATAGAACGACGACGAGGCGCAGTTGCCGGACTGCTCATTTTTGGAGTGATCGCTTCAAGCGCCGCTTCTCAGTTGCTCAGTCAACTGGGACAAGTTGGATCAAGCGCGACCATTCTCACTTGGGTCGCCTTCTTCATCCTTTGGACTCTCTTGCTTAACTCGGAGCGTCCATCGGTTAATCTCAATCAATTTTGGCTCATTGCCGCATTTCAAGCGTTGCTCCTCCTTCTGTGGCCCTGCTTACTCCTGTTTATCATTCCAGATGTGGACTTAATGTGGCTTTTTTGGCCTTTGGGCGTGTTAGTCAGCCTTAGCCTTGTGCCCTGGAGGTTAAAGGAATTACTCTCGCTTTTTGTAGCCTTTTCCGTTGTTGGACTGGAAATCGTTTATGATTTCGATCTCGACCTTCTCGGGATTGCCATTTGTGTGTGTGCGCCTTTGCTCGGTGCACTTTTCTCGCTACAGCTCACCCGCCGGGTGAAAGAGCGTCATTGTTTGAGCACGATGCCGATTGAACTTGAGCAAGCCAAGTGTGGGGAAGATGCACTGGTGCTTTTTGCTTCATATCTGCGCGAGCTCTTTGGCTCCAGCTACGTGTTTGCCTCTAATGTGAACAAAGACCTCCTCCTGCTGGGCCACAATTCTGGCTTTGTAATGGAGAACGGTCGCTGGCCGATGCGGCGATATCTCAACAGCTTGCCGTTGCTCCGAGAAAATGAGGACGTCTACAGTGTGCGGCTGGCCAACTGGCTTCCAAGCGACTTTACCTTATTCGATGACCGTTTTGGTTTGTTAAACCACCACCATGGAATCGTAATCGAACTTGGAGAAGCTCGATCGTCCACGGAGCAAGACTCAGAAGACGCAAACGATTCACTCCCGCTTCGACCTCTTGTGTTTGTCTCCTCGCGATTTCCATTCTTTGAATGGTCTCACTCTTCAGAACTTCGCGTCGCAGAAACTCTCGCAGCGATTACCGCCGGCTGCTTGAAGCGATTTGAGCAAGAGAGAACCTTACGTCATCGAGAAGCGGAGTTTGATACACGTGCCAAAGAACGCGAGTACGAACTCGGGGCCTTGGTTCATGATATTAACAATACCGTTCAAGACTTGACGCTCCTCTGTGAATCCATTCTTGAAAAAGCGAGGCCCCTGCCGGGAACTACTCAAGAGAAGGGCGTTGACTACTCGGAGTTTGAGTCCGATGTGGAAAGAATTGCAGACATTGCTCGCTCTGTAGCCACCGTCGTTTCGGATGCGAAACGTAAACGGGAGCTGGAAAAACTCAGCGATTTACGTCCTCGGGAACTGGTAGAAGTAACAAGAGTGCTCAATGATATTGTGACGTTTGCAAAGATACGTGCGGAGAGAAAGCGAATTTCCGTTGAGTATGACTGTGAGATCGCGGAAGAGGTGTGGATCAGAATTTCGGTGAGGGAGCATCTGGAGACGATACTCCGAAACTTGCTGAATAATGCAATCACCTACTCCGAAGCTGGCTCTCGAGTCTGGGTTGCGCTGGCTCTCGAAGATGAGTGGGTGACAATTTCGGTCAGCGACAATGGCCCGGGAATTAGAGAGGACGAGAGGGAAGCGATATTTACCTCAGGCTTTCGAGGCGTATCTGCCAAGGGAACCTCGGGAGGGCTCGGTCTCGGACTGGCTCAATCACGACGAGTGGCTGAATCCGCCGGTGGATCGCTTACGGTTGACTCGGCAGAAGTTGGAACCGGAGCGAGCTTTAAAGTACGACTTCCTCGTCAGGCGGTTCGTCAGGCGGATGCTCCAGAGGGCGAATGGGCCTTGCTCGTCGATGACCAACCGACATTAACCGATTTCTACTCTCGTTTGGTCAAGGCGATGCAGATATTGCCGTTTGTCGCAGATTCTGTGGATGCCGCCCTTGAGATTGTCGAGCGCCAAGGCAAACCAAGTATGGTGATTACCGATATTCATCTCGGTGCGAGCAATGGATTGACCCTGGTTCAGGAACTCCGAGCTCGATTTGGCATGACCTTGCCGATACTTGTCATAAGCGGACTCAGCGATGAGG
>CAYGNZ010000612.1:0-2179 GCA_964351345.1 uncultured Bdellovibrionales bacterium
TCCAAAACTTGTTGAGAGGTGCAGTCCCTGAGCGTGAGCAGAACGTGCCCACTGAATTTTTAAGTGTGTGGTCGGGACGACGACGATTACTTTCTGTGCGCGAGAGCGCTGAAGTTGATGGCGACACAGGTGGAGGGCAGCGGTTGTTTTCCCCGCACCAGGGGTTGCCTCCCAAAGTATAGACTGACGGCCGAGTGCACGTTGACTCTCGTACACCTCAAGCGCTTCTTTTTGCCAGCTCCTTAGCTCGCTCCGCATCCGCCCAACAAACAATCCCAAGAAACGATAAAGTTGATAATTCGCAGCGTAGAACTATGCTGCCAATGAGGGACTGACGATAAGATCAAGTAGGGCTGCTGTCGAGAAGAAATTAAAGAGCCTGCGTCTTACTCAAGAAGATTTCTCATGCTGTGAATCTCCTCAAGTTCCTCCTTCGAAAGCTTGGGGTACTCAAGACCCAATTGTTCTAAGGTGGCAACCATTATTTTTGACACCTCGAGGCGCATGTAGGTTTTTGAGTCAGCGGGGATTGCGTACCAGGGTGCCCACGGCCGAGACGTTTCGTTAAGCGCGCTTTGATACGCTATTTGGTTTTCGTCCCAAAATTCCCGCTCGTGAACATCGCCAACAGCACATTTCCAATTTTTCTCAGGTCGAACCAGTCCCGCGAGGAAGCGTTCACGTTGCTCTTCTTTAGACAGGTGCAAGAAAAATTTTTCGACAACGGTGCCGTTTTGTGCGAGGTGTTGTTCGTGCGAACGAATACTTTCATAACGATTTGACCAAAAATTTTTCTCCTTCGCCGTGGTGGGGAGTTTTTGATACGATAACAGCTCTGGGTGCACACGTACGATCAACACCTCCTCATAGTAACTGCGATTGAATACGCCGATACGTCCTCGTTCTGGTAGACGCTTTGCAGACCGCCAAAGGAAATCGTGATCGAGTTCCATCGCGGAGGGTTTCTTAAATGAGTGAACTTGAAAGCCAGCGGGATTTACACCGCTAAAGACTTTTTCGATAGTACTGTCTTTTCCCGCGGCATCCATTGCTTGGAATACGCTAAGTGCAGCCCAAGAATCGGCTGCGTAGAGTCTGCGCTGAAGCTCAGCCAGTCGCTCGCGATTTTCCTCCAGAAGTTTTCGCCGTTCTTTTTTTGATGGAGCATCTTCGGGTGCTTCGGTTGAGACTTTCGAGAGCTTCAAACTGCCATCAAAGGGCACGAGGTGAGGGGAGTCTACGTAGAGGTGTTTCATTTAGGCCTTTGCTCCGGCTTGAGGTCAGAGGATGCTTCATAGATTGAGGCTTACTACCGCGAAATTCAATGCTAGAACAGACACAGTAGAAAATATTGGATAGGAAAAACCGAGTTAAATGCAAAGAAAATTCATTGCCCTTCTCTTTTTACCGCTGCTCGCCACCCTTTGCTACGTAGCGTACTTTTGGTCCTCGGCGGAAGCTGCCTTGCGTCAGAGCATTGAGGATCTCGCTCGTGAGGCCTCCTTTGGTGAAACCAAAGAGCATCCCTTGGAATCGCTGAAGGCGGTGAGGCAAGTGCTTGAATACTTCGCAATTGACCCTGTTCTGGAAGTCTCGCTTTCGTCTGGAAAACAGTTCTCGATAAACTCAAAAAAAGAACTCTCGAATCGGATCACTGCGATGAGAAAAATGCTGAGTCGTTTCGAGCTTCATCTCGAAATCAAAGAGCTTAGCATCACCCAGCCCCAGGCGGAGTTCGAGCTGGTAGCGACCGCGTTAGGAGCGATGCCTGGCGTCGAAGGTTCGTTTTTTGAAGCCCATCTCCTCCGGGTGGTCTCGACGAACGAGAGTGGCCGCTGGCAGATTCAGCGAATTGAGCAGCTTAAGAATTTACGGGAGGAAGAACTTACGGTTGATTCCGTAAAAAAGTATTTCTCACCCGGAGAGACGGAAGTAGATGGGTCTTAGCATTTTCTCGAGTTTAAAAGCCTACTCCTCTCTTGTCGCCGCACTCGAAGCGCGCCGGAGCGAAGGCGCGCGATTTTCCGAACAACGAAACTTTGATCGCGAAGTAGGGCTTGAGGCCGCGTCAAGAGCGAACGAAAGCGAGCGATTGTATTTTTGGGCCAACAAAGTTCTTGCAGAAGAGCAAAGGGCAGCTGCTGAGTCCTACAGTACGCGAGTTCGTGCGGCTCTGCTT
>CAYGNZ010000613.1:0-304 GCA_964351345.1 uncultured Bdellovibrionales bacterium
GACTATATCGAGATTGGCAACACTCGCTCGCTGGAAAAAGTAGTAAACGCCGTGCAGGAGTTGCTATCAAACCTAGACGAAACTGCACCGACGAAATCAGTCTCTCCACTCTACCCGAGTCTTCCCGCGATACCTGCACATTCTGTTGCCGCACGAGAAATGATCGCGCGTGCGCGAACTCTCGCTTCCAGTGGACAAAAGATAATTGTAATTCTTGGTCCGCTTGGTGCGGGCCGAAACACATTGGCCCAGTGGATTCATGCGACTCGACCTTTCTCCGGTGCCTTCCATCAAATAGAGTTTG
>CAYGNZ010000613.1:314-2174 GCA_964351345.1 uncultured Bdellovibrionales bacterium
GTTTGACCTTTGGAGTGAGACAATATCGTGCATTTTCGGTGAATCTACGCGAGACGCGAGCGCAATGCTTAGTTGCGAAGCAACCGTCGTGATAGATCATGTCACTTCGGACTGTAGCGAGCTAATAGAAAGTGCGGAGACATGGCAAAAAAATGTCGGTGCTGAATCGGGAGAACAACTCATCATCGGCACCCAGTGCGCTGAGACCGCAAGGTCTTGGCAGCGACTTTGTCAGGCTGCGCTGATAGAGATACCTCCCCTCGGGCAAAGAAAAGAAGACATCCTACCCTACCTCCAGCTGGCAACGCAGCTCGTTCCGAAAAAATTGAGAAGAACCGAGTTAAACACAACTCCAGAAATGATACAGGCCTTATCACTGCTGGAATGGCCCGGCAATATTCGGCAGCTTCTTGCTGCCCTCTGCGACACCGTTACGACCGATCTCGAATCAGCAAAGGAGTTCCAGCAAGCGCTACCGGAAGAAGTCCAAAACATGGAAAGCCTCCCTGGGGATGCCACCGAACAACTCGCACTTATTGTTTGGAGCAAGCGATTTTGGGAACGAAACGCGAATCAACATCAAAGAAACGTCTCTGCGTTAGAGTGTAGAAAGGCACTCCAACAAAGCGCTGGAAACGAACGAATCGCTGCAGCAATGCTTGGCACGAGCATTACTGAAGTGCGCAAATCTATCACGGCTCTCCCATCCCATGAGGAATCATGAGCGACTCTGCAGAAACGAAGGAACTTCGAGCAGTTCTTGCAGGCTCTGAGGAGTTCTTGCACAGACTTCATGCAGCCATTCCTCTTGCGTTGCGACAAGATCTGGGACTGGTGCTCGACTCCTGCAACCTTGCCGAAGCGAAACAACACATTATCGCCAACAGACCGGATTTGATCTTTATAGAAATCGGCTTCAACACCACGCCACGCGACACCCTATGGATTCAGCATCTCTTAGGCGACGTTCGCAATCGATTCGGTTCTGCCGTGTATCTCGCCCCGGTCGTCGTAGACCCTTCAAAGTTCCTTTTTGCTGGTAATCTTCTGTTTGCCTCACCTACCTCACTTGAAGACTCGAAGCTTGTTGATAATTTTCTCATCGCTCCCCCTGGCGGCCTGCCTGACAGTCTTGATTTAGGAGAACAGATTGCAGACTTACTCAAGCACTTGCGTGAGAACTACGCTCGGTTTGAGAACCCCGATGAAGCACTCCCCACGCTCTGGGCCCCAGGTTGGGCACCCACCATGTGCGCACCAGAGAGTAGAAACGCCTGGCTCCGTTGGCTTCCGCGCTATGCAAAATATGTGAACGAAAATCCTCTCGTCGTTGGTCCCACGGGTAGTGGAAAGACAAGATTCGCCCACGCCCTTCATACTCTGTCAGGTCGCACAGGACCATTTGTCAGCATCACCCCACGAGATTTTTCGAGTATGGAACTAGTGCAAGCCGAACTTTTTGGGGCGGTGGCAGGGGCGTATACCGGAGCAGTGGAGAAGTGGGGACTTGTAAAGCAAGCGGAGAAAGGCACTCTCTTTGTCGATGAGCTGCAAAGCATTGATACGGATTTGCAGGGCAAGCTGATTACGTTTATCGAGAACAAAACCTATCGACGGGTAGGAGAGGCACAGACAAATCGTGCAGACGTACGATTCATCTTTGCAAGCAACCGTTCTCTTGAGGACCTTGTGGTCTCGGGCTTACTGCGAGATGATTTCGCCTACCGCCTTGAGAGACTGAGTCTCAACTTACCTCCTCTCAACGAGCGGCGTTTGGATATTCCTGCAGGAATTTGTTTCGCTCTTGCAAAGGTAGTTCGAGAGAGAGAGCTGCTTACTAACGACTCCTTCGAAAATCTC
>CAYGNZ010000614.1:0-1258 GCA_964351345.1 uncultured Bdellovibrionales bacterium
CTGATATTGAGTGCCGAGCGGTGAGTAAGTGCTCTTGAGAGTAAACTTTTATCGACAAAAGAAATTTCTAATTTCGTCTCTAGCTCAGCGTAATCAGTATTTGCTGTTGGCTCTTCAAGCAGCTCGTCTTCTGTTGCAGGCTCTTCTCCGCGAAAATTAAGATCTCCTTTTCTCGGGCGAGATTTGGGCACCATTCGGTTCCCAGCGCCCTTCTTATACTCTTTTTTCCAGGTTTGATTAATGGCATTCTACTATCCCCGAATCTTGAGTAACGTGCCGCGCCTGCGCGCGCACGAGTTGGCCGGGTTGCCACGCCTGGGGCAGATGTTCGCGAGAGATTCGTACGGGCGCAAACTCGGCACTCGTGCCATACACATGCGACTCCTTACCTTGCTCAAGAACGATTTCTAGTTCTTGGCCGCAGAGACTCGCTAAATACGCCCGATGCTTCCTCTGGGCGACTGCCCGCCAACGAGCTGCGCGTCTCTTTCGTTCGGGTAGCGCAACACTTCCATCTAGTCGTGTTGCGGCTGTTCCGCTTCTCTCGGAATAGGGGAATACATGTAGGTAGGAAATAGGTAGCCGAAGAAACTCTTCTATGCCTTCCTCTACCTCTTGCCTACTTTCTCCTGGAAACCCTGTAATCACATCTGAGCCGATGCAACATCCCGGTAACTTCTTATTTACATACCACAGTATCTCTCTCGCTTCATCCAAGCGGTATTTTCGATTCATCCGCTTTAAGGTGCGATCTGATAGTGCTTGTACACAGATATGGAGATGTCGACAGATTTGGTGACTTTCGGCGATAAAATCAATGATTTCAGGAACTAAGTCATTGGGATCAATTGAACTCAGGCGCACCCGAGGTCCATTTTTGACCTCTTGCACCACCGAAAGCAAATCCTGAAGCCCCAGCCCTATGTCCTCCCCGTAGCCACCAAGGTGCGTTCCGGTGAGTACTATCTCCTGGTAGCCTTGATCACGTAGATACTCTACATCTTCTCGAACATCGCGAAGGGACCGTGAGCTAAGCCTTCCGCGGGTTTGCGGGATAATGCAAAACGTACAGGAATTCTCACATCCTTCCTGCACCCGCAGGTGATAGCGAGAGCGATTACGTATCTCTCCCATCATTGCGCCAGGCCCTGGAATCGCCGGTGAAATTGGATGGGTAAGAGAAATTGATCGGCGTTGCGGGAGTGACTTTTTTGCCCGCCGTCCTGATTGATACACCGCTTGCAGCGGAACATCGAAC
>CAYGNZ010000614.1:1268-2167 GCA_964351345.1 uncultured Bdellovibrionales bacterium
GTCTCTTGCGGTGGATGCTCATAGATCGCACCCAACACTTCTGCTCGCCTACCGGGTCCAACAATATTCTCTTCGCCGACAAGTGCGCTTAGTTCATCGCTCCCTAACTCGGCCATGCATCCGGTCACGACTATTTTTGTTTCGGGGCGAAGTGATTTTACTTTTCGAATTAATCGGAGTGCTTCTCGATCAGCGCTATCAGTCACCGTGCAGGTATTGACCACCAAGACATCTGGAATTTGTTCTTCACTCTCGAGCGTCAGTTCGCAAGGCGAAGAACCACGCTCAATCATCGACGCTTGCAGCTCAACAGAGTCCGCGTAGTTGCTGCGACAGCCATAGGTCTTGATTGCTATTCGGTGAGGCCGCTCTGGCATAGATTACTCCGCAACTCGTTCCGTGTGTTTGCGGATAATCCCCCCGCCAAGAAGCTCCACCGTGCCGTCCGACTCAGGCTCAGCGGCATAAAATACGGCTGCCTGCCCTGGACTTACTGAAGACCAACTCCCGAGGAAACTCGCCTGCACCACACCAGGGGCAATTGGATCCAGTCTGAGGCGCACGCCGTCATGTCGGTAACGCAGTTTTGCCTGCACTTCGATACTCTCGTTAAGCTCAGATCCGGAGATCCAACTCACCTCACCCACCTCAAACTTTTGGACTTCCAATTCGGACTTTTCACCAACACGAACTTCATTTGTGTCCGCATCAATCTCAAGCACATACAGCGGGTTGCTCGCGCTCACTCCCAGTCCCCGGCGCTGACCGACGGTATAATTATAAATACCGCCATGTTCGCCAAGCTTCTCTCCCGAAGCTGAGACAATATTGCCTGCTCTCTCGGGCACATCGGCATACTTCTCAATGAACTTCCCCACCGTGGAACCAACAAAACAAAT
>CAYGNZ010000615.1:0-1466 GCA_964351345.1 uncultured Bdellovibrionales bacterium
GCAATCTTGGAGAAGGAGGCGGCAACATCCCGCGGATCTCGAGAAAGGTAGATAAAGCGTAGATTCGGGAACTGTTGTTTTAGCTCCTCGTAGGAGGCGAGAAGTTTGGACTCTTTGTAGAGCCAAACATCCGCGCTCTCGTTCTCAGCACAGATATCAAGAATCGCTCCTAAGATTGCGATGAATGAGCGACCGCGACAACGACCGACAATCTGATCAATGTCGAGTTCTGGACCGTTCCAAGGAATAGGATCAAGCAGAATGAGACGAGAAACGTCTTGAACCATCTGCCGAAATACTGCGTCATCGGTGCAGTTCCCGTAGTGTTCCATGAGAGGAACCATTCTTTGCAGCACACCAATCATATGTGGAGAGCTGACACGAGGATGCTGACTAAGAATGAGTCGAAGCAGATTCGTACCGCTACGACGCTCACCAACCATAAAAATTTGCATTGCAGACATTGCGCTTAAACTCCAGACACAAAGGAAATGTGGATGAGGTTAGTACCTCAGAAAAACCATAGTGCTACTTCTTCTCTCAGGCATTTCGTTGTGAAATCCCCGCTGAGAAGAGGTAAAAATCCACTACCCAATTTCGAAATGTAAAAAAGCGAGGGTACTCAGAGGAGTTATCGAAGAAGTGGCACTAGAGTTTCGCGTCGATGATTGCGGGAAATTGGTAATGAAATGAAGCCGAGCTATCGGCGAATGAGGGGCAACAAGCATAGTTATTTTGGATACTTACGGCCAGAAAAAATAAAAGCTCTGAATTCTTCTCCTGACAGTAGTTCTGCGTGGTTCGTGCATCTTGTCACTACGCGAAACGAACAAGGGAGAGAAGAAATGCCTAAGACGTATAAAGTTTCACTAGAGGATCTTGAGTTTGGAAAGAAGTTAGCAGCGAAATTCTGGGCAATTTACGCAAAACGCTTGCTTGAACGAGAGGACGTCGAGTCTGCTGCTGTTTGTGCCCTATGCGATAGTGCTACACGGTTTGATGGACGGGAGGAGACAAATTTTCGCACCTTTGCGTATCTGCGGGTTCGGGGGGCACTTTTTGACCTCTTGCGTAAGGAACAAGGCATACATCAGCAGCCTCTATCAGAACACTGCTTAAAACCAAAACGAAAAAATTTTACTTCAGAGAATGGTTTAGCTGTTTCACGGTCGCTCTCGGAGGGTGATACGGATGAGTATTTTTTCACCGAGCAGATATCGCCGGAGCAAGAGGTCGGACAACGGCAATTGCAAGCGAAGCTTTACCAGATAATAAACTCGTTGGATTCTACCCAAAAAGAAATAGTCATCGGCAGATATTTTAAAGATGAATCATATACGGAGATTGGAGAGCGCTTCGGCGGACGTTCTAAGTCTTGGGTGTCCACGCATCACGTTCGAGCACTTGATTCGGTAAAGACCAAACTAATGGAATCGCTTTTGAATAAGAGGAATGTAGACTAATCA
>CAYGNZ010000615.1:1476-2158 GCA_964351345.1 uncultured Bdellovibrionales bacterium
GAGGCGGAATGGTGTCGAATTTTGAAAGAGGGAAAGCATTTTCAAACAACATGCATTCCATGATGCTCAACACTATTGAGGAAGAGGTAGAGCTTCCGCAGTTATTGAAGCGAGGACTGTTGAATTTGCACTCGCGTCCGATTTACTTTTTTTGTCTAGTAGAATGCTTCAATAAATATCAAGAACGACTTGGCAATCGTTCCGAAAATCAAAGAGAGTTCTTCAGTTTTACTCATATTTTTCAGCCGCAAGGAGAGTATCTAATCAACCAAAAGCTCTCCTCAATAGCCAAAGTTTACTAAAGTTTTGCTCGAACACTTGGACCGAGAGTAAAAAAATATGGGAGATTTCGCGCTTCTGCTCGATTTTCTACCGAGAGTGTGTCACATCTATTAGGAGTGTATTCTTCTACATGGAGGCTTTGATGCATATGGAATTAGCTGCGGAAGTTTCATCCTTCAGAAAATCCCCCTACCTCAAGTTGCTCCAAACGGAGAATCAGGAGTTCCTCGCCTACCATACGTTATTTGGAAATCTCAGTTGGCTTGATAAAGAACTCTGGAGTTTCTTGCGAAGTTTTGATTCCGTCAAGTTAGATAAGACGTTAAACGCCTTCCTTGGAGAAGACAACCTCCAAACTCTTATTAATTCCTATTTTCTGATTCGCAGCGAATCTGAGGAG
>CAYGNZ010000616.1:0-303 GCA_964351345.1 uncultured Bdellovibrionales bacterium
TAGGCTTCAAAGATTTTCAACCAGTTCTCGTCGCCCGTCGCTGACCACGCCGGATTCTTCCTAAAAATCTGTGGGCCCCAGCAAGAACTCTCGGTGACCGAGCATATCAAGGACTGAATGATTAACGACTGCGGACCACTCTCTACATACAACCCATTAAGAGTATTCACACCGAAGGACGAGAGTGCAAAGACCAAACCATGGATACTAGAAATATTCTCCTTGTAAATGTTTGGCTCAGTCTCAAGAAAAACGCGATTCAATCCACGATACCCGGCCTCAGACAATGCGACGGTCATTGAT
>CAYGNZ010000616.1:313-1499 GCA_964351345.1 uncultured Bdellovibrionales bacterium
TTTCGCTAGGCTCTGATCAAGATAGGATGTGCTTGAGGCTCGGTAGGCTGAGATCATGAAATGCCCTGATGATTCCGGCATAGAAATGTTCTCTCCCCAGCGGAGACCGTGCACCCCGTCGAAAATTCCGTAGAGGAGGAGAACAGAGAGAACGGCACGTCGTGGCAAGGAAGAGAGAGACCAAATACGTGAAAGCCCGACCGCGGCGAGCGGTAGGATCAATAAGTAAAAATAAGGGAACAAGCGGTAGAAATGAAAGAAACGCGTGCCAACAAAAAGAGGTATGTACTCCAGTAAAAAGATAATAAGGCAGCAAGAAGAGAATAATGCGAGGCTGCCTCTTTTCTCTCGAATTGCGTGAACAAGTCCGACAAACGCAAGAAGTCCTGTTGTCGCGGCAAGGAGATGGAGGCCCGAGAAACTCATAGCAAGTAATGAAGGTATATGGAGCGGAAAGAGAAGAAGAGGTAGAGAGAGAATTCCGTAGGTAGGGCCCGAAAATACCAACCACGCATCTTGGAAGAACGGTGAAAGCAAATAGATGGTAGGGCTGAGCACAAGAAGGGCCAATCCGACTGTGTCAAATGAGAGCGAACGTCGCCATGTTTTTGCAAGCCAAAACGGCAGATAAATCAGAAGGGCGATACTTGCCACGTAGTGAGTAATCGGAAGTAGCGCCGCAAAAAACATTGCCCAGTACAAATACCGTCGAGCTTCCGTGCTTTCAAATTTAAGTAGCAACAACGAAATTGCGAGGAAAAGCGTTAGTCCGAGCGCACCAGCCAACATTCCTCCGGTAATCGCCGCAAACCCACAACCGGTCCACGAGAGAAACCGAGGATACAAAAGCCAGGCCAGTGACGGTAATACGATGAAAGGTGATAGCTCAACATTCGCTCTTTTTAGGTACTCAGCCGTTACTGGGAGCAAGAGGAATGCTGGGAAGGAAAACGCAACAATGAGAATCAAGCGAAAGCAAGTTGCCTCAGAGAAGCCAAATACTTGAGTGCATGCCTCAAGCAGATATATTGAAAGTGGAGGGTAAAATTTAAACAGTGAGGAACCGCCCAACCAGTTCCATTGATACACCCAAGGCGGGAACAAGGAAGCTCCTTGCTTGCGCCATTCCTGCCAGGCTGCAAAATGCCCCGCGGTATCCCAACCCGCAACCTCGGTGCCAAAGGCA
>CAYGNZ010000616.1:1509-2156 GCA_964351345.1 uncultured Bdellovibrionales bacterium
GGTAACAACTGCGTAGGCAGCTACAAGGTTTTTTGCTCTAGACGTCACGTGCTTTCGTTTATCTCTTTTCCATTCGCGTTCGATTGATTCGCGGTAGCTGAGCGCAGCAACTTCTCTAAAAGCATCGGATACAGTGCCTTCGCAATTAGTTCGTTACCTCGCTCATTCGGGTGAATAATGTCTTTCCTAATCAATCTCGGCTCCAGGCCTTCCTGTACATAGAACTGCTTCAAATCGAGGTACTTCACCCCAACCTCCTCTGCGAGCTTGAACAATAGTTGCATTCGCTGCTTGGTCGATTCATCGCCGACTCCTTCTTCCCAATCACTCCACGGCAACATCGGATGAATAACGGCAAAAGCCTCCGCTCCATCGCTGCGAATATCTTTCACAAGCTCGCTGAAGTGCTGCTTGCATGTGCCGTAGTTAGAATAAAAAAGCTGGTCATCGGTCGATGCGAGCTTTTGGGTGTACTGGAACAATTCAAAGTTGGTCGCTCGGTACAGGGCTGAATGACGAAGTAGGAAGTCCTCAAGAAACATCGGCAAGGGAACGACGCTTGGAACAAATCTTCCATTATCATAGGCAAAGCGAAAATGACCAAATCGTTGGGAATGGAGGAGGGTCTTCTTTGAGCAATCGTAGGG
>CAYGNZ010000617.1:0-2143 GCA_964351345.1 uncultured Bdellovibrionales bacterium
CTGCGGCAGGTTTTGCTGATGCATCTTCAACCGCGGGAGCCGCCGCGCGAGTCGGGCGGACGGAGACTGCGGCAAGTTCATCACCGGAGTCGCTCCCCAGGGCAAGAAAATAACCAATGCTTATCAGCACAATCACTGCACCGAGTGCTCCTGCCAGGAGCGCCGGACGCGCTTTAAGGTAGCTCCAAGGAGTTTCATCAACCTGCGCAGGAAAGCCGGGACTGGTAGTGCTTACCCCGAGCGTATCTCCGGCAAGCAAGTGGCCTGAGAGATGCGGAACAGCAACGGCGGTGATCGATTCCAAATCAAGAATGAGCTCAGGCAGCGATTGATAGCGTTTGTCGGGATCTTTCTCCAAGGCTTTGAAAATTGCGGCTTCCAGCGCGTCCGGAATATCAAGCTCGGGATTAATGTCGCGGGGCCTCGGCGGCGGTTCGCTAAGGTGCTTCATCATCAAACCGACGGCAGAGTCCGAATCAAAAGGAACCGAACCCGTGCAGCATTCAAAAAGGATTATCCCGAGCGAGTAGATATCGCTTCGCGCATCGAGCTGCTTCCCGTGGACCTGCTCAGGCGACATGTATTGCGGCGTTCCGATAACGTTGCCGGCCTTTGTAACCGATACATCGGCGCTGTCTGCTCCCACTATCTTGGCGATGCCGAAGTCGAGGACGGTAGCCCGATCTCGACCGTCCGGCCGTTCAGTGATCATGATGTTGTCAGGCTTCAGATCCCGATGCACGATGTTGCGGGTATGCGCTTCGTGGACGGCAGCGGACACTTGCACCATAATGGGGAGCGTTCGCTCTAGGGGCAGCGGTCCCGATGAAAGCAGGACTTCTTTCAGCGAGCGGCCCTCAACGTACTGCATGACGAGAAAGGGAGCATCGTCAAAGATTCCAAAATCGTGGATGGTAATGGCGTTTGGATGGTCGATGCTGGCGGTGGCCTGGGCCTCACGACGGAATCGAGCGAGAAACTCGCCCTCACCTTCTTCTGAAACTAAATGACGATGGAGCATTTTGAGAGCAACGGTTCTTTCCATCAGCTCGTGACGAGCTTTGTAGACAAGCCCCATGCCGCCGCCGCCTAGTTTTTCTTCTACGCGGTATTTACCGTCTACGAGCGTGCCGAGCAGAGGATCTGTTTTACCCTCACCGCTAGCCACGATTAGTTACCGCCCGGTCGATCGGCTCCGCCTAGCATGGGTTCGTCTTCAAGATCATCTTCTTTTGTCTCTGTCGAAGTGCTCTGAGTCGGTTTGGAAACTGAACCGATCGAATCACGCGAACTGCGGCTTGGTGTGGAGGAGGTGCTCGGAGTAGACGAGCTCTTGCTGCGATTGGGGTTTTTCCAAAATCGTACCGAATGCGCCCGCCGCGTTGTCGGCAGCACGGCCGGCTCCCTTCTCGAAGCCCGGACAGCCGTGGAGCAAAAGCAGGAGCAGCAGCAGGGAAAATCGGCGCATCAGCGTAGTATCTCTGTAACGAGGCATAGAACTTGGATGTATAGCATCCCCCTCAGGAGGACATCAATCAGCGGATTACTAGGATTACTAAGGCTTATACTAAATAAGCACAATTATTCCAGTTGCTTGAAGAGGCAATCGCCGTGCTTCTCCCTTACGCCGGCAATTGGGCCGATCTCTGAAAAATTCAAGTGTTTTTAGATAGCTGGATTCCGGGAGGCGATCCAAAAAACTCGAACTTTACTCGCATATCTTAGAGAATTTGAGTATAATTGCAGGGTCTTTGGCTACTAAATCGGCACATCGAAGCATTACAAAGCTACAATGAACGCAGTGTGAGAACCCTACAGCACCTACCTAATTAAAATTCCCCAGGACAATGTGCAGACCTCTTCAGCGTTTGAGGAAGTCTTCACGCAGCTCCACGAAACATTACGGGGAGAGAAGATCGCCTTCGAGATGGTTGCCACCGGGCAAAATATAGCCTTCTGCTTTAGCGCGGACTAGGCGATTGCCCAGGTTATTGCCGGGCAGGTGTATGCGACCGCTCCCACTGCGGATATCATTCGGATTCCGGATTTTACCAAGAAGCTCAAGCAAAGAGTTCGATTTGTCACCACAGAGTTCGGATTGGTTCGTAATGATTTGTTTCCGCTGAAGGACTTCCGGGAGTTC
>CAYGNZ010000618.1:0-2140 GCA_964351345.1 uncultured Bdellovibrionales bacterium
CGACCTCTTCCTCTAGTCCATCGAGACCTGTTTTTGCTCCTACATAGAGCACAGGACTGCCAAACGGCACCTCCTCGACCTTGAGTGCATTTTCGCTGCTGAGCAGTCCCACGACACCGCTGTTGACCATTGTTTCGCCGTTGTACCTCTCATGGAAGTAGAGTTCTCCTCCTACTACGGGAACTCCATATCTCATGCCAAAGGCACTAATCCCGTCAGTGACACCCTGAAAGATGCGCTGGTTGCGAATTAAATCATGGGAACCAAAGCGCAGCATATTAAGCAGGCAAAGAGGACGTGCGCCAATGGTTGCAAGCTCTTCTAGTGCGGAATCCATCGCGGTTTGTGCGCCGTAGTAGGGTTCGAGGAAGCTTGGCTTATTGTTTTGCACGATACGAAGTGCAAGGTGTGTGCCCTCACCAATGTCGACCACTCCGACATGTGAGCCTGGCACTGAGCGAACCTCTGGCATCTCACGTTCGATTGCTTGGAGTAGTGCGGAGGAGCTTTTGTTTGAAACGCTTTCTGACCAAAGAGTGGCAAATACCCGGCACTCAAAGTGGTTTGGTGGCCTACCGAGGCGATCCACGATACGGTCCCACTCAATCTCGTCTAAACCAAGTGACTCGGCGAAATCCTGTTCAACCGCTGGGTATAACTTCCCTCGACGTACTTTAATTGCCACCCAAAAACCCCCCTTAGAAAAAGCAAAAATCTCTTTATTGCTGGGTACTCTGACCCTCTAAGGTGTTATGAGTGCGAGTGCGAATGGTGTTACATCGAGAACAAAGAGAATGTGCCGTTTTTCCAGTAACTTAGCCGGGCAACTGCCGAATTCTACAAATTGGTAGAAAACGTCGCTATTCTCATGCTCACTGCACCCCAGGCTACCAGTAAAAGCGTTCCTTACTGAGCCTCGCCACGAGTTCTGACATGATCTTGTCTTCAGCCGCCTCATCCTCGGCTTGATAGGTTACGGAAAAACGGAGGAAGGCACCTGCGTCATCCCAAGGAACCGTGCAAATTGAATGCTCACGGATCAGATATTGGCTCGCTTCCTCGGCAGAGGCAAAGCTCGCACCTCCCTCCACGCCACGAGGCGTAGGTACGTAAAGGAAGTAACTTCCTCCTGGCATTTCCGCCTGCCAAGATTGGTTCTGCAGTACATCGACGAGTTTTGACATCCTACGACGATACTTTTCACGAATGCGCTGTGGGATACTGGGAAGGTCAAGGGCCGCGGCGGCAGCTTTTTGGATGGCAATGAATTGTCCGCTATCACAATTATCTTTGATATCAGCAAAAGCTTGTACAATTCTTTCATTGCCGCAAACAAAACCCATTCGCCAGCCAATCATGTCAAAGCCCTTACTCAGCGAATGAACTTCGACACCAACATCCATCGCGCCGGGTATTGAGAGAAAACTTAAAGGCTCTCCTTCAAACGTAAGCAAAATATGAGCGGCATCGTTTACCAGGACGATTTCGTGCTCTTTTGCAAACGCAATGGCTTTCTCAAAAAACGCTTTCGTCGCTAAACCACCAGTAGGGCTATTGGGATAGTTCAGCACGAGCAATTTTGTGCGCGCGAGAATATCTTGGGGAATCGCGTCGAGGTCGGGAAGAAAGTTGTTCTCTTTTAACAAAGGAAGTGGATGCACTTCACCGCCGTAGTAGCGGGTGTGTGTACCAGCGACTGGGTAGCCAGGAACGGTCATGAGCGTTACGTCACCTGGATTAATAAAGGCCGCGGGAAGCATGGCGTAGGCTGGTTTTGAGCCGATGCAATGATTAATCTGGCTTTTTGCGTCAAGCTCAACGCCAAACTCACGCTTCATAAAACGTTGGGCGGCGTCTTTGAATTCTTGGATACCGTTATCAGCGTAGCCACGATTCTCGACTTTATCGACTTCTGCTTGGAGGACCGCGCGAACCTCCTTATCGGCCATAGAATCATTCTCTCCAATACCGAAGTCTAGCAGTGCACGGTCCGGATAGTTTTCAATCGCAGCTCGCTTTGCGCGTTTGATTTTTTCAAACTTGTAAATCGCAGTACCTTTGCCATAGTTTGCACCGCCAATGCGTTCGGCAAATAATTTTTGAAAATAAGGATCGTTCATAAGCCTCGTCGATATCGTTT
>CAYGNZ010000619.1:0-2140 GCA_964351345.1 uncultured Bdellovibrionales bacterium
TCGGAGAGATGAAGGGATCTCGCCACAGCGTGACTTGCTTTTGACACAGTAAAAAAAACTCCTCGCCAAGGCTCGCCGGCAAGGGCATTTTTGAGTGTGTTTTTAGGCACTTACGGAGCGGATTCTAATTTCACTCTCGCAAAATTTCGGCACAGCACTTGCTTATAGTTGCTCAGCAATTTCCGAGAAAGCAGCAGCTCTTCTCTTAGACTCTTACGCTAGGAAGCAAACAACGGATGGCTGAAGAACCCGCTGGAGAAAAGACCGAAGCGCCAACCCCCCGACGACGCAGCGAAGCTCGAAAGGAAGGTCAGGTTGGCTCTTCGGTAGATTTTAGCAACGTGACTGGCATTACAGGCGCTTTTCTCGCCCTGCAACAGATCGCGCCTTCTCTCTGGGACGACATGAAGCTATTGGTTCAAGGTGCTTTCACCTCACCTCTTTCCACCGAAGGTCTCAGTCCAGAAAACGTGCAGCAGCAACTCACCGGCGTCATCGCAATCCTCCTGCCAGAAATGCTCTCGATTGTTTGTATTGCTGCGATTTGCGGAGCTGGATGCACCGCTATCCAAACAAAATTCCTCTGGTCATGGAAACTAGTAAAGCCAAAATGGATGCATCTCAATCCGCTCAAAGGGCTCAAGCGAATCGCAAGTTTCAACAATTCAATCAACGTCGTTAAACAAATCGCCAAACTCTGCATCATTTGCCCAATCGCCTACATGGCTTTCTTTGATCTGTTTCCAGAATTGCAAAACTTAATGGCAATGAACGTTCATGAGCTACTCCCGTTTACGGCCATGGCGATTGCCTACATTTTTTGGAAGGTCATCACGCTGCTTCTCATTCTCG
Organism: uncultured Bdellovibrionales bacterium; assembly: GCA_964351345.1. Classification (GTDB taxonomy): domain Bacteria; phylum Bdellovibrionota_C; class UBA2361; order SZUA-149; family SZUA-149; genus SZUA-149. The sequence goes on from CAYGNZ010000619.1 coordinate 853, forward strand.
CTATTCTTGATCTCATTTGGCAAAAGTATCGCACCTACAAAGAACAGCGGATGTCGAAGCAGGAAATCAAAGACGAGAAGAAATCTACAGAAGGGGATGAAGCAACTAGACGTCGCATCATGGCGATGGGTCTTAACCGTGCGCGGCAACGAATGTTTGAAACAGTTCCCACCGCCGACGTGGTGGTCACCAACCCAACTCATGTCGCGGTTGCGCTTTCCTACGGAATGCAACGAGGCACTGCTCCTAAAGTAGTTGCAAAAGGCAGAGGACACGTCGCGAAGCGAATTCGAGAGCTCGCCAAACAAAACGGCATTCCCATTGTCGAGCGACGTTGGTTAGCTCGTTCGCTCTACAAGACAGTAGAGGTAGGTCACGAGATTCCCTACGAGCTATTTAAAGCGGTCGCTGAGCTACTTGCCTATGTGTACCGACTAAAAGGTAAATTTAAAACGCCTGCACAAAAAAGTGCAACGGCAAGGTAAAAACCCAGATTGGGTGAAAAAAGGTTTTTTAGGAGTTAGAGAAAGGTGTCAGAGAAAATCGAAGAAAATGTCGCGATGAGCTACATCGTCCCCGCCATGTTGGTGGGAATCGTGATCATTATGATCATTCCGATTCCGCCGATAATGCTCGACGTGTTACTTGCAGCAAATATCGCGCTTTCGCTCGTGATTCTTTTTGTCGCCCTCTACCTCGCAAAGCCACTAGACTTTACCTCCTACCCTTCCTTGCTCTTGATGACGACGCTCTTCCGTCTCTCGATGAACGTCTCCTCTACTCGACTCATTCTGCTCAACGGTAGCCAGGGCCTTGATGCCGCAGGAAGCGTTATTCAGTCATTCGGAACCTTCGTACTTGGTGGGAACTTCATCATCGGGGTGGTGATCTTCTCTGTAATTGTCTTGGTGAACTTTATGGTTATCACCAAGGGTTCTGGACGTATCGCTGAGGTAGCCGCGCGTTTTACTCTTGACGCCATGCCCGGTAAACAGATGGCCATTGACTCGGATCTCAATAGCGGTCTGATCACTGAAGACGAAGCGAAGACACAACGAAAAGAACTCTCTCAAGAAGCCGAATTTTATGGTTCCATGGATGGTGCCTCGAAGTTCGTCCGCGGAGATGCTACGGCAGGTATCATTATTACCTTCATTAACATCCTTGGTGGACTACTCATCGGGGTTATTATGGATGGGATGAACTGGCTTGAGGCAGCCGAGACCTACACGCTCCTCACGGTTGGTGATGGACTTGCAGCCCAAATTCCCGCGCTTATCGTTTCTAC
>CAYGNZ010000620.1:0-1279 GCA_964351345.1 uncultured Bdellovibrionales bacterium
GGTCGCTACTTTCCCATAGTGTTTGGCTGCTTCGAGTAGGTCGTTTTCATCAGCCTCCTTGGCCTTCTCAGCTAGGAGCTCCTCAAGTTCACGGGTATCTCCGCTAAGCTCAGAACGATTGTTAAATAGATCTACAAACAAAAATTCTTTCGTCAGTTTTTCAGGGAAATCTCTTGGCCTTCTAAATGAAAACTTTTTTCCATCGAGAACGAAGTCGCCGTGGCGCTTGCGATTATAGACAAACTGCTGATTGTAGAGCTGTGTGAGCCCGAGTCCGAGTAAGTTGTATTCGTTGAAAGAAACAAACAAAAACGGATCGTCAGAGAGAAAAGCTCTAACCAATTCTTCACTAGAGGCAGGTGCAGGGCCAACTGACGTCATTCTTGGGCGATAATAGAGACCCGCTGAGGCGCGTACTAACTCTCCCTGTTCAACAAGCTTGTTCAAATCCCGAGTCAGGTTATTCGAAAGCGAACCAAGCTCTTTACGTCGGTAGACGCGACCTGGTTCCATGCTTTCCAAAAGTTCTCGAGCTACTGTGTTCTCCATACCCTTTATTATATGCGAGAATTCAGAAAAGCTACACTTATTTTTACTAAAAATAGATGTAAGCGGTATTCATTAGTAATTTTAACTAGTTAAATGCCTCGCTAGTTCATACCCTGAGTTCTGTGAGCCACTAGATCTATCACATTGCTCTCCTCAGCCGAGATCGTTGTCTCAAGCCAGGCAGTCCATTTGAGCAGGACCTCTTTCTTCCTATCGAAGTAGTCGTTTCTGTCGTAATGCTTCCGAATCGCGCTCACATCGTGATTCAAAACTCTAGAAATTCCCTCCCCGTCCCTAATGAAGGTTCGCATTTGAGTCTCACACGTCCGACGTACATCTCTCGCAGTCCAATACGGGCATTCCATCGCTGCTTCCATTTCTTTCTGGCTATTCGTGAAATCCAAACGGTGTGAGTCTCCCCGAGGACTAGGAAAGAGAAACTCTCCATAGCCGGTCTCCTGATTGAGCAAAGCGAGTTCTTCTCTCACAAGCCCACTTAAATAAAGGGCATGACTCCGCCCGTTCTTAACTTCAGAGCCTGGAATAGTGAGAACATCACGATCGATCCAACCCCAACGTAGCTTCATCACCTCTCCAGGACGAAGTGCTAAAAGCAGTAGCAACCGCCAAAACACTCTCTCCATTACTTCCCGCTGCTCCGAACACTCCCAATAGCGCTGAATCTCGTTGCGGGACAAAAATCTCTCGGCAGGACGTTCTCGCTGCTGTG
>CAYGNZ010000620.1:1289-1799 GCA_964351345.1 uncultured Bdellovibrionales bacterium
GAACTCCTATGACCGGATTGTACTTGCAGAAGTCCTTCGCTACTGCCCAATTAAATAGAGTCATCAACATAGTCCGTGTGCGATTGACCATATGAGGACCTGTGGTTCGCGCCTCGATGGCATCGAGCATCTGAACGATGTGACGACGTTCGACATCAACGGCCTTCATATCACCAAGGAAGGAATCACAGTCTTTTCGCCACATAGCCCAATAATTTCGGTAGGTGGAAACGGCGAACGAAGCCTTTTTCTGGGCCATAAAGGCTTCGTATAGAGCTCCTACAGTATCAGCCTTCCGTCGCTCTGCTTTAACTTTGGCCGGGTCTTTCCCGTCTGAGGCATCCACGCACAACTTGTGAGCACGCTTTCGAGCATCTGCCAGCCCTAGTCCCGGATACGCTCCCAGCATCATGCGGCGACGTTTGCCGTTAACACGGTACCGCACGAAGAATCGCTTCGCTCCGTTGGAGCTCACTCGAACTCCGAACTCGCCAACAGTGAAGGTTTCGT
>CAYGNZ010000620.1:1809-2138 GCA_964351345.1 uncultured Bdellovibrionales bacterium
TTTCGTCCTTGAAGTCCTCTTGCTTCTTAGCCGTTTTCAGATTCCGAAGTGTTCGATCATTGAGTCTAATTTCTGGCATCGTTTCAGCTCTCCTTACTCCGTGAAAATCGACACATGGTCGATAGCCGTGCGGGAAAGTAGGGTCCAAATAGGGTCCACGCGGACTGAAATTAAAAAATACCGTCTGACTCAGAATGGAGCAAGTTTTGGAGTGATTCTAAATAGTTGTGACACAATTTGACACATACTGAAACAGTATGAAAAATGCGGATCTCACGGTTGAGGGCCGTGTGTTGCGAGACGTGAGCGTTCGAGTCGCTCCCAGGGCA
>CAYGNZ010000621.1:0-2137 GCA_964351345.1 uncultured Bdellovibrionales bacterium
GCAAAAGCGAATTCCGTCTCAGAAGCGGTCATTCGGTAGTGCACCATACGACCGTCGATATCCCCAGCGCTGCCTCCAGTATAGCTAGAACACACCTTGCCGTAAGAATCTGTTTGAAAACCTGTCATATCGTGCACAAGAAGATCCATTTGCGCACCGGGCAACACGCCGACCGCCGATACACTTTGTTGGGTCCCATCAATACCAAAAAGCGTGCTTTCAACTGAGCGCGTGGAGGATGCGAGGTTTACAAACTCTGCGATGTTCAACAGCCCAAGGAATCCATTCCACGCGGAGCAGAATGAGGTGTCCACGGTTAGTTTAAAACTGCTACTATCAAGAGAGTCAGTGCCGTCAATTGCTTCTTGAGCGTCGGAAATTCCGTCGTTATCATCGTCGGTATCTGTCGCATCAGGAGTTCCGTCCATATCAGTATCGGTAGCAGCAAGGCCTGTCCCCCTGATGCTGAACGTATACGGTGATTCGTTACTATCATTATTTGCTATCGTTACTGTTGCCGTTCGCGCCCCTTCCCCTGAAGGAGAAAAGCGAATTGTAAACCTCGTAGGTGATAAGAAATCTACCTTCTCCGCTGGCTGAGTTGTGACACTAAAGTCTGAGGCGTTTGTCCCGCTAAGCGCAACCCGTGGTGTTCCTGAGAGGGTCAACTCAATTGCGCTTGAATTTGTCACCGTAAAAGACTTGCTTATTGTATCCACACCAATTATTGCAGAACCAAAATCTGTTCCGTCTGCTGTTGTTGGAGTGCTGTCTCCGCTGGCAATTTGCTGGTCGTTTCCTAGAAGTCCAATTTCTCTGCCGCTTCCGGCAATTTGGCTGAAATGTATGTGAACTGCCCCTCGACCAGCGCCACTGCCATCGTCACCTACAGCGGCTACCGCAAAATCAACAAGTCCGTCACCGTTTAAATCTCCTAATGTCGCGATTGATCTGCCGTAGGAGTCAAAATCAGCCAGGCTCGGTCCGTTTGCAGATGAGTTGTTAATCTCCGAGGTGCTCTTCACACTACCATCTGCATTTAAAAACGAAATATGGATCGCTCCTCGGAGTGAACCGCCTTCATCGTCCCCATTCGCCCCAACTGCTAAGTCCCCAACTCCATCACCATCCAAATCTCCGAGAGAGGCCGCGGAAATTCCGTATTCGTCCTGATTGGCTAGACTAGGGCCGTTCGTCGTTGATTCATTAATCTTTTGGGTGCTTTTAACACTACCGTCGGCGTTCAAATACGAGATAAACACCGCCCCGCGTCTAGACCCTCCCCCATCTTCAAAATACGACCCAACGGCAATATCGATTACTCCATCACCGTCCAAGTCTCCTAGTGGTGCGATAGAGCTTCCGTATCGACTAAAAGTCGACAAAGTAGGGCCATTGTTTGAAAGGCTATTAATCTCGACGGTGCGTTTCACACTTCCATCGACATTCAAAAATGAGATGTGAACGGCTCCTCGAGTAGAGCCAGTCGAGCCCCCCGCGTCATCACCAATTGCTCCAACAGCAATATCGACAACTCCGTCTCCATCAAGATCTCCTAAAGATGCTATCGAGAATCCGTAGTTATCACCGTTAAACAAATCGGGACCATTCGGAGTTGAGTGATTTATTTCCCTGGTACTCTTTACACTCCCATCGGCATTGAGAAGCGATATGTGCACGGCACCGAAAGTAGAACCGTTTGCAGCGTCTTGAGCCGCCCCAACTGCGATATCAACGACCCCATCGCCATCTAAATCCCCCAGCGATGTGACGGAACTCCCGTATATGTCGAAGTTACCTAGGGTTGGGCCATTTACTGTCGAGCCGTTAATCTCGCGAGTACTCTTCACTGAACCATTCGCGTTCAAGAAGGAAATATGAACTGCTCCGCTAAGAGAGCCAGCTCCATTATCACCCTGCGCACCAACGGCGATATCAACTATCCCATCGCCGTCCACGTCTCCTAAGGCGGCAATGGATGTTCCATACATATCCTGGTCGGCCAAACTCGGACCGTTCGCCGTAGCGTCATTGATTTCAACCGTACTTGAAATCAAATTCTGAGCAAATGCCGAGTAAGGAAGTAGCAGCGAAATGAAAATGAAAACACCAAGTTTGATTGAAGCAGTCGACATAG
>CAYGNZ010000622.1:0-2135 GCA_964351345.1 uncultured Bdellovibrionales bacterium
CAAGACGGATTAATATTCGCAAATCGCAACTGCTGCCTTCCACGTCGGCTTTGATGAACACAACTCAATGGAGCAGTCCAGTTTTTCGCGGTGAAAATCGACAAGAAAACCGAATAACTGAGCAAAAGCTAGCTTAACCTCAACTGGTTCAACTTCGAATCTATGATGTACGATATCGTTTCGAATTTTTTGAGCGAACTTTAACGCTTTACTCTCTTCTTCGGAAAGCTCGAATGAAGAAATCGCATGTAATCGACGCAGAGCTTCACCGATTGTGACAGTATGCGTGTGCTCATCTACCTTCCGAAATATGAGAGTCCGATGCTCACGTCTGAGAAGCTCCTTTAGACTTAACTCAATTGCTTGGACGATATTGAGAATCGCAAATTTCCAGCTTTCGCCGTCAGACTCCGCCAGTACCGCTTTCTCCATAGCCTCCCTGACGAAGCTCCGGCAATTCTCAAGCAAATTGAGCTGTAGTTTACTCATTCGATCCAGTCCGCTGAGAGCACATAACGTCCAGGCGCACCGGTCTGGGGCCAGGTAAGCCGTTCGAATTAGCTGGAGTGTAACACGGCCCCAGATCCGGTGCAGCCGTTTGTTATACAGCTTTCTTGTGCGTCCAGTTGTCTGGGAATCCCCAACCTAACCAAGCTAGATACTGTTCAACGAGGACCTGGCAAACTTCGATAATCGAGAGAGCTTCGCTGCGAGAGACTCGCTGCCCGTGGACCGCAGAATTACACAGCTCCAAGACAACACTCGCTAGGCGCATCTGCTCCGAGGTAATTGCGCTCAAACTAAATAAACGGTTCAGAAGTCGCCAAGTGCTTTCTTGAGGTTCCGCCGGAACATTAAATCCCCTTGCCAGGTTTCTTGTGAGAACTTCGAGTTCAAGTCGGAGGGCAGCTAATGCGAGGTTCGGATCTCGGTTGGCGATCTCTCTAAAGTAATTCATATCCAAACCGCTTTGAGTAGGCTGAAGACCTAAATTCATCATTCGCGTGTTCGCCTCGGTGAGCGGAATGGCGGGATGCGCCTTCTTCTCCTCGGGAGGAGGGAGCATTTTAACTTCGTGGGAAATTCGCTTTGCGTCGTCCAGCTTCTCTTGAAAATCGATTTCAAGATTTTTGTATTTCGCGGTCTTTAGGCGTCCGATCAATTTGGAAAGTTCGGATCGAAAGAAAAGAAGTCCGAGCAAGGCAACCGCGGGCCAGGCTATACCGACGAGCAAATCGACGCCTAATTTGGCGAGCGCTAGGTGGAAGTCGTTCATAGTGGACTGCTATATAAAGTTTAGGCTGACCGGTCTGGAGCCGGAACAGCACCAAATAGTTCGCAAAAGATTACATGGCTCCAGAGCCGGTCCAGCCGGTTGTTATACCGCCGCTTTACTCGGTCTTCGAAACAGCGCTGAATCCTAAAATGACTATGCCTCCGGTAACTCCAGTTACAGGAGCCTGAATGTCAATTTTGTCTCCGGGGCGAAAGCGCGAGGCATCCCCCCAGTGAAGCAACGAAAGTGGTACATTGGACGAATTCTCTTGCGCATAAATCAGCCAAACTTTGTCTGAACGAGACACCGAGTTCGGAACTCTCGAGGGCAGTTGGGATACCGTAGCATTCAGTTTTACCCATCGGAAGTGATATAGATCTTGAACACGCTGCCACTGATCGCCGCTCGACAGTCCTTGAAGAGACCGCACAATGTCCTGCGCAGTGGTTTTGTCTGGGAGGAAGTCCGATTCTTTAGGCTCATAGAATGGGGACAGATGTGATTGCTCGGAAGGGTTCTTTAATGACGCACGGGCTGTATTCCGTATTATCGCCTCCGGACTACTTACCTGCGTCGAGGAGCCTGAATTTGCATGCAGCTTACCGAGCTCAGAGAGATAGCCAGCCCCGTACAAATAGAATACCAGCATGAGCAGGCAACCGAGTAGTACGGGAACGTATCGCTTGGGATTGCGAAAGACGTTGCTGACATTCTGCTCGAATTTTTCTGGATCCATGACAGCGCCCTCGGAGGTATAACATAATAGTGGAGCGGATCAGCCTCCCTTAAATTGATGCTGCCATATTGCCTCGAAATCCGCATATGGTCCAACGTATGTTCGAGTATCGGTACGTGGCAT
>CAYGNZ010000623.1:0-1810 GCA_964351345.1 uncultured Bdellovibrionales bacterium
ATCGTGCGAGAATGCGTGCCGGATGTTAGTGACCATGTCATCGCTGTACATGATTGGGTGGGCGGACGCTTTGTCGAAGTCTGGCGCCGCAGTGGCACGAGTGAGTCGATCGGTCCGCAAGCAGAGTGACTGGCTGGGCTAACCTAACTCGTCTAGGTCAAAGAGAAATCTCGATCTTTCCGTTGCTCTTGTCCGCACCACCTTCGTGGGCCGGCCTGACTTTCTTGCGAGGTCTGCGATGTGACTCGTTAGTCCTACGTCACCTTCGAGCTTAAGTCCGACCTTGGGAGGGAGCGCGGCAATAAGCTCGCGAAGTGATTCAAGCCCTAACTCGCTCTTGAATGTCGCCCAGGTAGGTGCTTTGCCGGGCACAATAGTGGTGCTCGTGCTCCGCGTTCCTCCCTTATGGAGTTGAACTATCCACACCTGCGTTCCGTCATGAACCCATTCGAATCGTACCGGTCCTAAGTGGTCACGCAAGCGTTCGTTCGCGTCTTGAAGGTCGGCGTTGATTCGACTTGGCAGCCGCTCAGGACGTGAGCGACCAAGCATCAGGCTATCGCCGGCGCCAGCCCTTCCTTCAATGTGGAGTTGACCATCTTTTTTCGTAATCGCGGCTCCCGAAAAGTGCGCTGGTACCGCTGCCTGCGAAATAATTGACGCAATCGCGGTATGTGTGGGATCTTCCGTGTTCAGCAAAATGAATGGGTCAATACATTTGTCGGCCGTTGTGTACTTCCCTGGCACTTGCTCTACCGGGCAAGTTCTCAGCCAGGTTTCGGCGCTACCGGTCGTTTGTCCAAATTCAATTGGAGCTAACCTTCGGCTTATAACGAGCGAATGTGGCACGGGCATGCCGATCAAATCGGCGACGAGCAACCCGAATGCCTTGTCGCCAATTAACCTGCTAAATCTGTTCGGCCAGGACAAGTTGGGTTTCTGATTGCACGTTCCCACACGCTCAGACTCCCACAGCAGTGAGTGCGTCCGATGATAGCCGCGTGGTTTCGGGTGGACACTGAACTCGACACGGTGACCATCGCAGCTGGGGAACTTCGGTGCGTTCTTATAAACGGTTTTCAGTAACGATAATCCGTCGTTCATGGCTATCGAAACAGTTCCCGGTTTCTCTACGCAGCGTGGTGTGTCGTCGGGTGCAAATTCCATTACGCCACCTTCGATCACCCCCGACACTCCGCCGTCCGAAATGTCCACTGTTTCGTTCGCGATAACGAAGAGACCTTCGTCAGTCAGCCTCCTAAGATGATGCGACGCAACCGTCGAGTCCTTCAAGCCGTACAGGAATTCCCGGCTCCTTGGATTGCTGGGGGTGTAACTGCGAAGATTAATTGAGCAGTCTGGGCTACTTGATAGGAGAGTCCTAATGGCCTCATCGGCCGACGCAAAAAGATGGTTTGCCGGATGCTGCGATACTCGGCTGAACGTTTGTTCCGGATCGGCAGAATTGCCTGGCGCAAAGCTCACGAACTGGGCAACATTCCCACATTCGGCAAGCTCGTTCAAAGCCCGATCTTTCCGCAAGTTCATCGCCGTCTCAATCCTTACCCAGAAGCTACTTCGCCACACGTTCTCCCACGGTCACCTTCATTATCTTGCCTGCCATCAATTCGCGAAACCGGGGTTGTCGCGCTCAACGTTCCGGCCTCAGCTCTTCGTAAGTCCGCAAAAACAGCCGCTTAGCTTCTATTGGCGTCAGCCGCCGGATCGTGACATGTGCCGGAAGCACGTTGGCGTCGCGGAGCCACTCGTTGGTCCCTGCGGGCATGAGCACAACCTGTTCCGCTGCCAT
>CAYGNZ010000623.1:1820-2133 GCA_964351345.1 uncultured Bdellovibrionales bacterium
CCATGACGCTGTGATCGGCTACTTTTACCTCTGGCGGTGCAGGCCAGGAGATCCCGAATTGGTCAAAAATTGCCTTTTCGATGCGCCGCTCAATCGCCTTGTACTCGGGGAGCAGGCACTTCAGCGGTCGTGACATGTCGCCGACGAATGCTTCGGCAGCGTCATGAAAAAGTGCGGCCATTTTGTCTCGCGCTGTGACTTGACTAACCAGCACACTGTGCTCTGCAACAGAGAAAAGGCCATCACACTGACCGGCATAGCGGCAGGTATGCGATAGACCGTGCGCAATGTCATGGGCTCCTATTTCAGAGGG
>CAYGNZ010000624.1:0-2131 GCA_964351345.1 uncultured Bdellovibrionales bacterium
GAAGCTTAGAACAGTTCGTATCTACAATACGCTCGCGGGTCTCTGCGATAGCACGACCGGTGTGTTGCTGCTCATTGCACCAGAGCAAACCCTGTGGCTGATGGGTATAGAAGCCATGCCATTGGAGCCCGTGTATCTTCAATTTATTGGCGTGTTCGTACTCGGTGTCGGGAGCAGTTATTTTCTGCCCCAGTTGCTCGCGAATGCCGAACGGGAGGAGCGGAGTTTTGCTCGTCATCTTTGGATGCTCACTGGGGTGGTGCGAAGTTTTGTTGCGCTGTTTGTGGTCGTTCAGGTTCTACTATCCGCCTTAGTTACCCCCTGGTTGCTGGTCGCCCTAGTTGATGGCAGTTTGGCGATACTGCAATTCCAGTTCGTACGATGTGAGTCAAATGAGTAGGTGGTGGCGTGGAGTGCTGGGGATTGCGGCGGCATACATTTACTTCCTCATCTTTGCCCAGTTTGCATTTCTTACTTTATTGACCGCACAAAGCGAGCCTGCAGAAGTGTTTGAGAAGGTGATGGGCGCGATGGGGCTTGCCGGTTTGTTCGGGAGTCTCTTGGTGGCAGTGCTTCTCAAGCGAGTGAAGCAACAACACATTCTAGCAACTGGATTTATTCTTGCTGGCATAACGGCCTTTTTCTCTCCAGCGGCGAACTCCGAAGTAGTGTTTATCCTCTTGGCAGCGGCTATCGGAGTGTCGCTTTCAATGATTACGGTTTCTCTTGCTTCGGGGCTCTTGCGATACTCTGAAGTCGCACGTCTTGGGCTGCTTGCAGGAACTGGGACAGGGATTGCGTACTTTATTTGCAATATCCCCTGGGTGTTCTCTTCTTCGGCCTCCCAACAAAGTTATCTCGCCACAGTAGTTGCACTCCTTGGGCTTGGCGCCTGTGTTGGTGTTGGCGATGATACGCAAAACCGTGCAACCGCCAAGGGGTGCAAAACGGATTATCAAAAGCTTGGATTTTTTAGTTTGGTGTTGATGTTTCTTGCGCTGGTATGGTTAGACTCCGCGGCGTTCTTCGTCATTCAACAGAGTGGAGAGCTCCGTTCACTGACGTGGGAGGGAACGGGTAGGCTTTGGTTCAACGCCGGTGTTCATCTAGTTGCAGCGGTTTTTGCTGGAGTGCTTTTTGATAAAGGAATATTTCGAGCAATATTGCTCGCGGCGTTTTTCTTTCTTTCCTTGGGAGTACTCACGCTTGAATCCTCCGCACTGCTCCGAGCAACAAGCGGACCTCTGTATTGTGTCGGTGTTTCTCTTTATTCGACGCTGCTCGTTGCGTTCCCTGCTCGTTTTCCCGAGGACAGGGACGTCGTGACGATTCCTTGGCGAGCAGGCATTCTGTATGCGGTCGCAGGTTGGTTCGGTTCGGCGATGGGAATAGGTATGGCCCGTGATCTTGCCACGGTGCCGAAAACGTTTTTACTAGTTGCGGGAGGACTGATGCTGCTTTGCGCCTTTTGGGGCGCAAAGCAAAAAAAAGCGGTGAGCTCCGTGACATTGCTCCTCGCGGTTTTTTGCTTTGGTTGCCCACAGAGGGCCCTCGCAGAGAAGCCACTCGCAGACTATCAGCGAGTAGCGCGAGGTCGGCAGGTCTACATTGCAGAGGGTTGCATTCATTGTCATTCGCAGTTTGTTCGGCCGAATTCGCGCGATGAAGAAATGTGGGGTCCTTACATTCCCGCTGAAGATATTTTACGTCAACGACCACCTCTTATCGGGAATAGGCGTGCCGGACCTGATTTGTTAAACGTGGGGAATCGTAGAAGCAGGGATTGGCTCAAAATTCATCTGATCACCCCGCGCGCCACCCAGCCAGGTTCAACCATGCCCTCGTATGCGTATTTATTTGAAAACCAGCGAGGCAGCTATTTGCTTGATTACCTACAAAGTCTTGGAAGAGAGACAATTTCGAAGCGACTGAAGCAAATTAAAAGTTGGCGTCCAAAAAAAAGAGACAAGATTTCTCGGGCAGAAGCGGAGGAGCTTTTCAAAGACGCTTGTGCGGCTTGTCATGGCAAGGAAGGGAGAGGGAATGGACCGCTCGCACGTCAACTAGTCGTTCAGCCAAGAAACCTCCGTTCAGAAAAACCACGAAGCTTTGACTCTCTCAGCGAAGATGC
>CAYGNZ010000625.1:0-2127 GCA_964351345.1 uncultured Bdellovibrionales bacterium
TATCTTCTTCTTCAAACTCTTCCTCGATGCTACGCAAATCGCTCAGCTCTTCGTTTTGACGTCGCTCTTTCTCACGACGGGTGCGCAAATTCTTGAGATAATCAACCTCGACAGACTGGCCTGGGTCTAAGGGCACCTCTCGCAACACGTAGTAGCTGTTCTCGCCAAGGTTGATTACTAAGCGATACGACTCAGCTCTCGCTGCACCCTCGTTATGCAAAAATTGCCAGGTCGCGCTGAGCTCTCGTATTTCGCTTTCGTGTTGCCATCCGAGGATTGATCCAAGACGTTGCACGCTGAGCGTACCAATGATAGCAATCAGCACGACTAGCTCCACCAACGTAAAGCCGTCTGCAGTCTGGTCGACTGGTGTCAGTACCTGCGGCCTTACTCCATTACGGTTTAATGGAGACATCTTGATTGGGTCCTTCACCACCTTCAACTCCGTCAGCACCGAGGGTTGAAAGGGTGAAGCTTCGTCCTCCGCTTTCAGTGCTGTAGACGTAAGGAAAACCCCAGATATCGTTTAAATCTCCCTCTTCAGCAAGCGGCACGAAAAGCTTGCCACTTTTGCCAACGTCCGAATTTGGCTTCACAAGATCATTGAGGCTTGAGGGAAAGGAATTGTATTTCAGGCGGTATTGGCCCAAGAGATTCTTGAGCTTCTCCATTTTCACCACATTAAGTTCAGCTTTTGCAGCATCTCCCTGTCCGATGACATTCTTTCCGACAACGACTGCGATGAGGCTGATAAGCACAATCACTACTAGTAGCTCGACAAGCGTCATTCCCTTCTCGTTGTTCGGCTCAACTGCTGTTTCTTTCATCGACATTATCCTTCGGTTGTTTGTGGTAAAATTATTTTTCTTTACGAACTCTCTTGTTCCAGGGCTCATTTCAACGAGCCAGCGAGGTCATTTCTAGCATTGGGAGCATGACCGAAGCGAGTATAGCACCGACTACAAATGCAAGAAAAATGATCAAAAGTGGCTCCATAATTGAGGTGAGACCCGAAATCACGGCATCCACCTCCGACTCAAAGGCTGTTGCCGCTCGAAGCAGCATCGCTTCAAGTTGACCAGTTTTCTCGCCTATTGCCGTCATGTGAATTAATAGACGAGGAAACAGCTCTGATTTATTCAGTTCGTTCGCTAAAGAACTTCCCTCTCGCACACCGACGATAGCTGATTCTACAGCCTCCTCGAGAATCGTGTTTCCGATGATATTTTTCACAATTGAGAGTGCAGTGAGTAATTCAATGCCACTTGCGAGCATCATTCCCAGGTTACGAGAAAATCTGCTGGTTGCGACCTTTAACTTTAGGGTACCAAGAAGTGGAAGACGAAGGGAGAGCGCATCGAGCTTTCGTCTTCCTTTTTCAGTTTTAGAATACTTTCTGAAACTTACTATCCCGAGTATGCCAAGGAGTAGTAGCGGGAGCCAATAGGACTTCAAGAAATCACTCAGGCCGATTACTATTCTTGTTGGTAAAGGAAGTATTGCTCCTTGGTTTTCAAAAATACTAGTACTCTGAGGAACAACGTAGGCGAGCAGAAGAATAATCACGCCGAAGCAAAGCACGAGCATTAACACCGGGTAGGTGAGTGCCGATATTACTTTTCGTTGCAGTGCCGATTGCGCTTCGAGTAAGTCCGCAAGCCGCTCCAGTACCATATCGAGGGAACCACTCGCTTCTCCAGATGCAACCATATTGGTAAACAGGCGGGGAAAGATCGTAGGATACTTTTTGAGCGCTTCCGCAAGTGTTGAACCCTCATTCACCAAATCACGAACTTCAGCGATAACCTCTTTTAATGTAGGTATATCGATTTGTTCACCCAGCGCTTTCAAGGATTCAACTAAAGGCATGCCCGCGCTGACCAAAGTAGCAAACTGACGGGTCATAACTGCAAGTTGCGAGCTACTGACTTTTCGCGAACGGCCAGGAAGATAGGCTTCTAAGGCATTAACTCCTGCCTCTTGAGTTCTGTTTTCCTCAAGGTGTGTAGGGAAAATGCCTTGCGACTTTAGCTTCAGTCGGGCTTGTCGAGGGGTATCGGCATCAATCAATCCTTTGATAGAGCGACCCTTTGCGTTCAACGCTTTGTAGGTAAATACCGCCATCGT
>CAYGNZ010000626.1:0-2115 GCA_964351345.1 uncultured Bdellovibrionales bacterium
TTCCGCATCCTTCGAGGACTGGTTTTTAATTAATCTGGAACCTATTTCTGCGTTTTTTATCTCCTTCACAAAACCTTCCTTGTCTCCAAGGAATTTTTCTTATCTAGTACCAAAAGCCACTACTTCGAAACGCTCAACCAAGTTTATTACTATGAGAACTCCTCTTCCCGATTCTGCTGAGAAGCGCTTGCTGGCTGAGTTTGTGCGTTCGCAGGAGGTTCTTCAGCTTGCTCGGGAGCAGGCTGGGAAGGCCGGGATTCGGGCCTTTTTGGTCGGCGGTGCGATTCGAGACCTGTTGGCGGGACAAAAGACGATAAACGACTTTGATGTGTTGCTTGAGGGCAGGTACGAGCAGGGGGCGGCGGTAAGAGATGAGATAGCAAGAGAGATTGTGGGGCGGAAGCTGCAAGGCCCTACTCTTGATGTCAGTGTGGAGGCGGATCCCATCGGGCGAGTCTGTGCCTACGATTTCACCGCAAACGCTTTGCTTTATGAACTGGGTTCGGGCGAGCTATTTGATGTTAGTGCTCGAGCGCTTCATGATATTCAGAAACGCGTTCTTGAAGCGATGAACCCGGCTTTATTTATCGCAACGCCACTAAACTTTGTGAGAAGCTTTAGGATTTCGGTGAAAACCGGGTTTTCGCTTAGTGAGACAACTTCTGAGCTGATTCGGCGAAACGTGGTGATGATGGGAGTTTCGTCCCCAGACTACTTACCCGTCCTCTGGGCTGATTTTTTCTCTATTCTCTCCAATGAAGAACTCGAGCGAGGACTGCTCAGCATGGCCGAGCATGATGTGCTTAGTCACTTGTTAGCAGAAAGCGCTGCAAGTCTCACTGAACCAGCTGTTATAAAAGTAACCAAACGCCTTCGTGATTTTGATACGCTGCTTCTAGCCTCAACAGCGCTCTCAGAGCGGCTTAGTCAAAGCGTACGAATTAAGGTTCCGTACTCTATCGATGAGCGTGCAAGAGAGAGCGAATTTCTCTGGAATGCTCGGGGAAGAATTCGATTCGCGCTTCTTGTCTGTAGCTCCGTTGAGGATACCCTACGCTATGATGCTCAACTGGCAGAGCGTCTGACTGAAAAACAGCGCGCGCACGTGCTCCAAAACACAGTTGCCCATATCAGCGATCGACTTTATGCGAGTCCGGCGGTGAGAAACAGTCTCGCAGAGGTTGCTACGGTTCTCAGAACTAGCTCAAGTTTGGAATCTGCCGAGAAGGGCTCACTGTTAGATCTTTCATCGACTCTTGTGCAGTTGTTACGACAAGAAACTCCTACTAAGGACATCCTTACAATCCTTGGGAAGACCTATGAATAAAGAAAGCGTAGCGAAAGCCTTCTCGCGGGTTCTTTATTCGCATCCGCACACGAAACTTCTAGAGCAGGCGTGTCGTGAGTCTGGAGATGTGCGCTGGTTTCCCGTAGGCGGGGCAATTCGGGACACCGCTCTGTTCTCCTCCCCACGCGGGGATATCGATATCGCACTCGAATGTAGCCCAGAGAAGAAAAATGAAATTAGAGAACGAATGATTGATGCGCTTGCAAAAGAGCAGCGTTTGGCCTCGGAACAGTTCGATTTCACTGCCGTCTCATCAGTGGAGTCTTACGTCAAAGAGTTCGACGTGACCGTGAACGCACTCTACTTTGACCCCAAGCGGGAGGATATTGTTGACCCTAGTGGTTCTGCGCTTCGTGATTTAGAACAGAAGGTTCTCAAACCGCTTTCTCCAGCAAAACTTATCACCTCGGCTCGAAAGCCAATCCGCTTTTTTCGATTTCTTGCTGAACTGCCACTTACTGCCGATAGCGAAACGCTCACACTGCTTGGGAAATTTAATACGGTATATTTCTCGGTAACATCTTCAGAATATGCAGAAGCATTTTTGGACGTACTCAAATTGTTGAGCACTGAGTCAGTGGTTGAAGCACTAGAGCTGATGCACTACTTGGGTCATCTCGAGCACTACTTCCCTGAGTTACACCCCTCCTTAGCCTCTGGTGCGCTTCCCTCACCAATAAGCCGTCTGACATTGCTCGACAAAGCCGTTGCTACTAGCTCAACTAAGGATATTCTCAGTCAGCGAAAAGCATTTGTCGCAACGATTA
>CAYGNZ010000627.1:0-2109 GCA_964351345.1 uncultured Bdellovibrionales bacterium
CAGTGGGTTGACGGAGTAGAGCATCTTCCAGGTCCCTCCGTGCTCTCACAAACAGGTTTAGTCGAGATTGGCCACCAGGGTCCCAATCCTCCTCAGAGTGATACTCCTCCTCTCGTGCCAAGCTGTTCTGGAGAAGTTGCTCCCTTGGTTGCTGAAGAATCAGATATTGCTGGAGCGGTAAACCAAACCCTTGGTGGATGCCTAGATGATTTGGAGGCTCACCTACCCACGGAAGAGAGTCGAACCTACGGTGGTCCGAGTGACCCGGCGTTTGAAGGATGGAGGGCTCATTACTACCACTGTGCGATAGAGATGGCTGATTTTATCCGAGACAAAAAAGGCCTGTTCTATGTGATCGGTCTTGGTGAGCCTGCGGCATACGATGACGATCCCTATCAAGACATTAACAATACAGCTTCACGGAAGGATTACTTCCTTACCAGAGTCGCTAACGATTACGACACTGCGATTCGCAGACCATCGAAATCTCCTGAGCCATGGAGACACCCGGAGTACGTGTATCGAGGGTACAAATCACTGGAGTCATGGAATCAAGAAGCAGCATCTCGTCAGGGCGAGTATTTGCCTACACCAGACGCTTCCGAACTGCGAAATTTGTTTCGCAAGATCGCAAAAAAGATTCAACTCGGTTTAATTGAATAGAGAGGAGTATATGGATAGGTTTTTTGAGAAACTTGAAGTGGTCCAGGAACGCGAGCCTCAGCGAAATACGCGTCGAATTCTGAGTGCTACTTTTCTGCTTTTTTCTCTTATTTGTCTCTCGCCGATGCTTAGTATCGCGGAGCCTGTTGCTCAGCTTCCGGAGAACCTAAGCCCGAATACTGATGAACCACCCACTACAGGTGAGGACGGAGATCCAAATCTCTGCGTGATTTATCAAGTTCGTCGGGGGCCTGGTTCTTTTAGCCGCTGGCGAGGAGCAAACGACTGGCCGTACTACAACGCGTGGTATGTCTGGATTGGCGATGCGGAAATGAATCAACATACTTGGGAGCGCTATTTAGCCTACTCACGAGAAGGTTGGCGCGGAGAGGCTGGGTATGGCGGATACGCAGCAGATATCCGTGAGCGCAGCAATCTACTGCCACTCCCACCCGCAACCTATTCAGGAAACTACGACCCCTGCAATCGAGCATATGACAATCAGGGCACCTGCAATAACTACCGTCTGGATATGCCCGTGTCCATAAACCACAACGGGCGTGACTACCAATTGATGGACCGTCTGTTTCGTGATGGTGGACGATGTGGCTCTCCGCAGTGTCTGTGCATTGTCTCCGGCCGAATTTCGCCACTCGTGATAGATTTTCGTGGGCGTGGAGTGAAATTTACCACATTCGGTAAGCATGTGACCTTTGATTTTGGTGATGGTGCAATTGCTTCAAGCTGGATCGCAAATCCTCGAGGGGTGAGCTTTCTTGCGATTGATAAGAACGAGAACGGAGTGATTGACAGTATCGCTGAACTCTTCGGAGATCGAAGTGTTGAGTTTAAGGAGGGGCAGGAAGGAAACGGGTTTGAGGCTCTAAAGCTTTTAGACTCAAACCGAGATTCTGTCATCGACCGCAAAGACCCCATATTCTCTAAACTCCTCCTCTGGACGGATAAGAATAGCAACGCTAAGACCGAGCAAGGTGAACTTCGTTCGCTGAGTGAGGCGAAAGTTCGCTCAATCGACCTAACATACAAGAATGCTATCGCAAACCAAGATTCCTACGGCAACAACAGTAGGCAGACTGGGTTTGCTTCCTTAGAGAGTGGACAGAAAGTCGACAGCTATGATGTCTGGTTCGCCCCGGTTCATCCAAAATCCGTTCAAGGGATAGTTTCACCTCACTCACGAGTTTCTACTGTTCCACAGGAAGGCGAGCTTTCGGAAAAATTGCGCAAAGAATGGGCCTTGGCACTGGAGCAAGAGGATTTCGGTGAAGGTGAGATGCCGTATCAATACGGCGAAGTACAGCTCGTGCTGAGCGAGGACGGGAGTATCGAGAAACGAATCGTATCGTGGAAACACCGAGGTGCATCCTGTCGGGTAGATGTAGAATTCACCTCAGATTGGCAGAAGAAGGCGAGTTACTCAGCATG
>CAYGNZ010000628.1:0-2108 GCA_964351345.1 uncultured Bdellovibrionales bacterium
ACGATATCTATTCTCCTCAAGAGGAATACTGTCGCGTTTATCGCGATGTGAGTGAGAAGATGCTCAAGCGAATGCGGCACCAAGAACCGCTACCTGTTCCAGAACAAATAGCCGTCTAAATCTTAAACTTCTTAATCGCCGTTTCTTGATTGAGAAGTAGCTACTGGTGTGCCCACTGCGGGAGTTCCAACGGCAGGAGTTCCAACAGCGGGGGTACCTACTGCAGGAGTTCCGACGGCGGGTGTACCGACCGCTGGTGTTGTCTTGTGGGAAACGGTGTTTTGACGACTTTGCTGATGGACACTTTTAATTTTCATAGCAATCAGACTCCGTTTAGGACTTTCCGTTCTTCTTAGCAAAGCCAAATTTAATTCGTTAGTCAAGAATCTATACATTAGTTGTTAAAATCATTCGCTAATTTACTTTCGGGTGTCGGGAAAAAGAGCTCTCGATCTCCAGAGCCCGTCAGACCGGAATATCTAAGCATCGCACGTTGAAACTCAACATTCTCCAATATCTTTCTAGCCATCCTCTCTCTTAACGTAGCGTCTTCTTTTAATCGAAGCCATGCATCTCGAATACAAACCTCAACGCTTTTTAGGAGTGAGAGTTCTTGAGCTAATGATCGGTGAACAAACAGTACATTCTCCTTGAAACCTAAAGTCTCGTTTCCAAACGAGTAGGATTTGGCAGCGTTGAATACTTCATTGAAACGATAGTGAGGGAAGTACAGCAGGGCATTGACCCCTTTGGGGTCATCGTTGATTGCCTGAAACATTTCATCTGCCTCCATGTGCTCTTCAGTGAAGGTACTGCTTTTCAATGACTGCTGTTGTTGCAGCTCATGGAGATAGAACTGCGACGTAGAATTCTCTTCCTGGTGTGTAAGGAGTAGGCCTGAGGGCTTATTCTTTTTGCGTTCGACATCCGTTGAAACGATTCGAAACGCTCCGCTAGGCATTAACATTAACGGCACATAGTTGAATTGCTTCCCCATTGCGAGAGCTTTTGCTACTCCACCGATTGCGAGGGTACAGAAATCTGGTTGCTCAAGAGAGCTACTCTGCGCCACTTTGGAATAGCTACGGAGTGAGTGTGGATTATTCGAAGTGACCTCAATACCTAGTTTTAAAATGTCATTGAGATACGCAAATATTGCTTGAGACGCGACTTCTCCCAGGGTAAGCGATACTCGCAATTTTGTCCTCGATCTCAAGGGTAGTAATATCTCGGCGGATTTCACCGCGACACCCAATCGTTCATCTGAAGAGAGTGGTCTCACCATCTCCCGAAGTCGAAGGGCTGCTTTACCACAAAAATATCGAAGCGACGGATTCTGTACCATACTCGAAATATGACGCTGATAACCGCGAGAAGTGAAAATGTCTACGCTGGACAAAGTCTCCCTTATTTCGGTGCGGACAAATCGCTCGATAAATCCTATTTCTGTCGGATCTACAACAGGCTTATCTTGCTCTTTGTTTGAGAATAGCGACTCTTTTAATTTACCCGACTCGAAATCTGGCAAAATCGATGTTTTGAGAGTGCTAAGGAATTCTAATAGCAATTCCTCGGTATCATACAGTTTGCCTCCGACAAAGATTCTTAATTCGTCAGTTGGTAAGAATGCTGGATTAATGTGCACACGGACAGGGCCGGGACGCTTCCGTTCGGGATTGATTCGTTGAAAAACTCGAAGCGCATAACTTTCACCTTTTTCACTGAGTCCAAACATATCAAGAAGCCAGGCGGGTTTTTTTGACAAAGCGTAGTCGAGCGAAGCGGCGGGAGAACCTGCGGTGCCGACTAAGAATCCCCTTACACGTTGTTCATTGAGTTGAATCGCGCGCAAACGGTGTTCGACAAAAAGGAGGGCCATAGCTCTTACGGCCTTACTCCAAGAGAACGTTCCATTGGTCGATTCGGAATCAGATGTAAGCCCCATACGGCCCTGTACAGCATGAAATTTCGCACTACCTTCTATCTTAAAGGGTTTAAAATAGGTTTGTTGCAGCGAGGGCTGTTTGTCGGTCGAAAACCAGAGGTCAAGCTGTGTCATAAAGTATGCCTCATCAGGAATGTCTAAACCTATATGAGTTTACTTTTTT
>CAYGNZ010000629.1:0-2099 GCA_964351345.1 uncultured Bdellovibrionales bacterium
TTGATATTGCCTCCAATGCGATGTCTGCAAACAGACTGCGGATCAACACGGTTGCTTCCAACATCGCAAACGCGCATACCACTCGGACTGAGGAAGGCGGGCCGTATAAGCGCAGAGACGTGGTGCTTGCGGCAACTGATATGAAGGTTGACGGCTTTGCCACCGCACTTGATCGCGCCAGCTTGCAGAATGTCAAAGTTGCAGCGGTGGTCACCGATGACTCTCCGCCGAACCAAGTATATGACCCCGGCCATCCAGATGCGGACCCAAATACCGGTATTGTGCAGATGCCGAACATTAATCCGGTTACTGAAATGGTGAATCTCATCGGAGCGAGCAATGCGTATAAAGCCGCTGCTGAAGTAGTGGATATTACAAAAGATATGGCGGCTACACTTCGTCGTTTATCTTCAAGGTTCTAGGTATGAAAATAGGTAGCATTCCAATTTCAGAAGAGCTCAAGATGTTACGCAGCGGCGGCGTGATGCAAACGCCGAAGCAGACTGTTGATATCGAGAGCACGAATGAGGGAGAGAAGCTCTCATTCTCAGAGCTTCTTGGACAGCAGCTTAGTAATGCGAATGCTCTGGGACTTGAGGCTGACAAAGCGCTTGCGCAAGAAGTTGCCGGCGAGAATGTGCAGCCGCACTCTACAATTATTGCAGTACAAAAGGCGAGTATCTCGCTAACCTTGATGATGTCGATTAAGGAACGATTAGAAAGGGCCTACCAGGAGCTGATTAGAACTCCTCTCGGGTAGAATGATACGACTTGGGGCAGAGGCCCCATCATGGTTTTAGGTGTCTTAGGTTATGAAGTTTGATATTGGTTCCGTTTTCGAGCAGGTAGTTGCATTCTATGCACGACTACCTTTTGCCCAGAAGATAGCCCTTCCGCTTTTACTATTCGGAAGCATGGGCGTTGTTGTCTTCGTTTCAAACTGGGCCACCCGACCAGAGTATCAAGTGCTCTTCTCTAACCTTGAAGAATCCGATGCCGCCGGAATCGTTGAGCGTTTAAAAGATCAGAAAATTGGTTTTCGTCTTAGAAACGACGGAAAGACCATTGATGTCACCCCTCCTGAAGTTGTGCATGAACTCCGACTTGAAATGGCAAGTGTCGGGCTGCCCAAGGGCGGTCAAGTTGGTTTTGAGTTGTGGAACGAAGCCAAACTAGGACTCTCCGCTTTTGGTGAAGGCGTGAACTTCACTCGAGCCGTTCAAGGTGAACTAGAGCGAACAATTGGCGCACTCGATAGTATTCGCGCAGTTCGCGTGCATATTACTACCCCAAAACGTTCCGTATTCGTGAAGCGAGACGTGCAGCCTACTGCCTCAGTGCTACTCCGACTCAAAGCAGGAGCAGAACTTACTCCTGGGCAAGTGAAGGGTATTGCCAATTTAGTATCTGGAGCAGTAGAGCGGCTGACGTCTGAGAATGTGACCATTCTTGATCAACACGGCAACATGCTCAACGAAGTCAAAGAGGAGAATGACCTCAGCACTGCCGACCTCACGCAGCTTGAGTATAAGCAAAAGATTGAGCGTGAGTATATTCGACGTATTGAGTCGATGTTAGCCGAGATTCTAGGGCCAGGACGTTCTGTTGCGCGAGTCACCGCGGACCTTAATTTCAATCGCTTCGAGAAAGAAGAAGAAGCATACGACCCAGCAGGAATTGTCGTGCGCAGCGAAAGAACTTCAAATGAAGCGGCTGGGCTTACGGCGCAAGGTGGTATTCCGGGAGTAATCTCTAATCTGACCAATGACCCCGATGTGCTCACCCCGCCTGATTCTAGCGAGAATGCGAATTCTCGAGCAGAGACCGTGCGCAACTACGAAGTATCACGTGCAGTCAGTAGAACTGTTGCCTCTCCAGGTAAGATTGTGAAGCTGAGTGTGGCCGTGCTTGTTGATGGGCAATACGTAGAAGTGCCTGCTGCTGAAGCAGATGCTGAGGCTGAAGCGGGAGCGACCGATAAGCTCTATAAGCCGCTGCCTGCCGAAATGATGCGTAAGATTGATAATCTCGTGAAGCAAGCTGTTGGCTTTGACTCAACGCGAGGTGACGTGGTGACGGTGGAAAATATCCGCTTTGTT
>CAYGNZ010000630.1:0-1213 GCA_964351345.1 uncultured Bdellovibrionales bacterium
GATCTTTGGTTCAGCGCTTGTGCTGACCACTGAGAACTATCCAATGACAATTCTCTCGTTGATCTGTTTGGGACTCAGTGCGGGCTTTTTTATTGTGCCGGTCAATTCTTATCTTCAAGAGAATAGCCCGGAGACCCGGCGAGGGGATTATTTGGCGGCGACAAACTTTGCCTCGTTTAGCGCAATGCTGCTCTCTTCATTTTTCCTCCTCTTCCTCGTCGATTTTCTTGAACTCTCTCCCGCACACGTGTTTGTCGTGGTCGGAGTAAGTGCCATTTTTGCTGCCGTCTACATCTGCACGGTTCTTCCCGAAGTGCTCATCCGCTGCATCAATTGGATTTTGATGCATAGTCTCTACCGTCTCAAAGTGCTCGGTGCAGCCTCCGTGCCGGCTGAGGGTGGGGCCTTACTCGTTTGTAATCATGTGTCGTATGTCGATGCTCCCGTACTGCTCGCCTCGCTTGAGCGGCCGGTGCGCTTTTTAATGTATCGGCCAATTTATGAGCAAAAAATTGTCCATCCCTTTGCCAAAGTGATGGGGGCAATACCCGTGGAGGCGGGAAGCTCGAGGGGAGATATCGAGAATGCGCTTGCGGCAGCGAGTTCGGCGATAGAGGCAGGGGAGTTGGTTTGTATATTTGCAGAAGGTGGGATTTCAAGAATCGGCCAGCTCTTGCAGTTTAAGCGTGGCCTTGAGCGCATCATGAAGGAAGTCGACGCTCCGATAATTCCTGTGCATCTTGATCGCATCTGGGGCAGCATCTTTTCGTTTCGCGGCGGGAAGTATATTTGGAAAGTTCCTGAGGCGATTCCCTATCCCTTGACGGTATCTTTTGGCACGCCGCTTCCTTCTTCTACTTCGAGTTTTGCCGTGCGCCAGGCGGTGCAAGAACTCTCCGCTGAGGCATTTGCGTATCGTGATGATGCTTTCACGGTGCTGCATAAAGGATTTCTTGCCACCGTAAAGCGCAATCCTTTTCGCAAGCTGATTAAAGACTATGGTGGGAAGTGGCTTTCTGCCTCAACGCTGCTCTTCAGAAGTCTTGCCCTCGCCCGAGTATTTCGTCGCGAATTCTCGGACACCAAAATGGTAGGCGTGTGGCTCCCGCCGTCAACGGCAGGAGTGATTAACAATCTTGCCCTACTTTTTGCGGGGAAAGTTCCCGTACCGCTTAACTATACCGCCTCGGCGGAAGCGATTGCTTCGGCGCTT
>CAYGNZ010000630.1:1223-2078 GCA_964351345.1 uncultured Bdellovibrionales bacterium
ATCAGTGCGGTATTAAAAACGTGGTTACTGCCAGTAAGTTTTTAGAGAAAGTGCAGTTCCCAAAACTTGAGCAGCAAGTCCGACTTCGTCCGCTTGAAGAGCTGGCAGAAGAGAGTAATGCCTTTACCGCGGTCTTGTACTCCGTTGCGGCATTCGTCTTGCCACGGAGGTGGTTCTTTTATCTCAGCGGGTTTTCGTCTGCCAAACATCAAGACCTTGCGACGATCTTATTTTCAAGCGGAAGTACCGGCACGCCCAAAGGTGTGAAGCTCTCACACGGCAATGTAAGCTCAAACCTCACCTCGCTTTACGAAGTCCAAGATTTTCGCAAGGAGGATTGTGTCATTGGGGTGCTGCCGTTTTTCCATTCCTTTGGGTTTACGGGAACGCTCTGGCTTCCGCTTCTCGCCCGGATGCGAGCGGTGTATTACCCCAATCCACTTGATGCAAAAGTAATAGGCCGCATTTGTGAACAGGAAAATGCCACGGTGCTGATTAGCACGCCCACATTTCTTCAGCTCTATGCGCGAAAGGTGAAGCCTGAACAGTTTGCCAGTCTACGCCATGTGTTTGTCGGGGCAGAGCGTTTACGTGAGAGTATTAGAGAAGCTTTTATTGAACGCTTTGGGGTGGAGCCTCGGGAGGGATATGGGGCGACCGAGCTCTCTCCTGTGGCAATGGCCAATGTTGAGAATTTTTCGAAAGGCAAACGCGGGCAGCTGGGGACGAAGTATGGCACCGTGGGGCGACCACTTCCGGGAGTCGCGGTGCGAGTGATTGATGCGGAATCTGGCGTGACCTTGGGTGCGGGCGAAGAAGGCTTGCTTTTAGTAAAGGGTCCAAACGTGATGCAGG
>CAYGNZ010000631.1:0-2077 GCA_964351345.1 uncultured Bdellovibrionales bacterium
CCTTTCTCCTGCTCTGAAGTAAACACCCCCCAATTCTCGATACGTTACTAGTCGGTTGGCAGTAAAGATGATGGGCGGTTGAGTGGTGAATCAGGCAACAAAAATATTCAAATCAGGGGCGGCAACAGTTTTATTCGTGTTGCTGATCCTTACTCTCGGTATTCCCTCGCATAACGAGCATCAGCCATCAACATGCGACGCGGAGCATCATGCACTGCCCGTCTCGGTGCAGCAAGAAATCGAAAACGTACATGCAGTTGAACCAAGCCGCGCACTCGCTCGTTCCTATGCGGGTATTCAGTATCGAGAAATTGAAGCCGTAGTTGTACTCCCGAGCGAATTCGACATTGACCCCAGCACTGGCCTTGCCATGGGACGGAGCGATGAAGCCTTGAAGGCAGAAGTACAGTCAGTGCTCGCCGAAACAAATCAGTATCTTCGAGACCTCGATCTTCGAATCAAAGTAGTAGAGTTTCAAATTTTTCGTGACGCAGAAAGCGATCCCTATCATGTGGCAACAGAGAGGGGTGATGCCAACATGGTGTTAAGCACCGCGACTTCACGCTGGTCAAGCTACGAGTCTCAAGACTACGACCTCGTTCTTGTGCTTGGACGGGGCTACTACCGTGGAAAGTTCGGACTGGCCTACACAGGTACCTCATGTATGTCACAGAAATTCTCCGCCGTATTCGCGACGCAAAACGGCACCTCCGCTTCGCGAATGTATTCTTTTCCTCAGACGATTGCTCACGAGGTTGGACACTATCTGGGTATGTCTCACGAGAACGTTGAGGAAGAAGACGGAAAATCAATTATGTGGACCACCTTTGTTGCCCGTCCATACGGCTTTGCAGAGAAGTCCCTCGCAGAGGCTCAGGCTCATGCAGGACTCGGGAAAGCGGGTGGCTCATGTTTCGACTCGGTGCCTGCAGCTTTTGCAAACGATAGTGATGGAGACGGGGTTGATAACGAACTGGAGTTCTCAGAAGGTTCTGATCCATTCGACGGAGGGAGCTATCGTCGACGAGCTGACTCCGAAATCTACTCAATGTGGAACGGATTTCTCGGAATGGATAATGTGCTCGAATTGGTAAATCCCACAAATCTTCACAAGGACGTGCGGCTTAGCCTCTATAGTATTTCAGGCGAATTGCTTCATGTGCAAGACTTTGCTCTTCCTGGCACTGCCCAGCAAGATATTATCGTCAATCAGCTACCCGGTTTCCTAAAAGATTCTTATGGCCTCATACGTCTTGATGTTCAAGGAGAGATAGATGGTAGGATGTCGTTTTACCGACAGAGCGGAACTGCGACAGGTTTTGAGTTCGCCTTCAGTCTTCCACTGAGAAACAGTACGTTCGGAAAATCCTCAGTAGCATTTAACACCTTTCAACCAAGCACAAATCCAGCAGAGTCAACCCATGCGGTGCTGAACTGGCTTACCATCGTCAATCTTGCCACTACAGTAAAATACTTCCGAGTAAATTCCTTCGACGCCCAAGGCATCCCGCTCCGTTCGACGACTCTTGCCGTTCCTGCGAAAGCAAGGATTGATATCGATGGCGGCCACGGATTTGCTGGACCATCAATTGTCGGACTACACGAAATTATTCCGATTGATGATGCCTCTCCGTATCTCGCTCACCTTATTCGCTATGGCTCGGACGCAGTGGCAGGAGCGAGTGCGAATGCCTTTGATTTTTCCTTCCCACTTCTTGCCGAACGTGGAAGTGGTCGAACCTTGGTTGCTCCTGTTTCAGTAGTTGATACGCAAGAGAACTGGGTAGAAATTGCAAATACCCTTACGCGCCCTACGACGGTGAGTATCGAAGTTATCTCTTCTGAAGGAACACTGTTACACTTTGAACAGCGTTATCTTCTCGGGCATGAGCAGCTGCACATCAATGCTGCTCAGATTCTCTCAGCCTCATCAGCTCTCTCAGGGTATGCGCGGGTCTCTTCCTCTCGCAGCGAATCTCTCGTAGTCCAAAGCATGAACTACTATCGTAATAGTGAAGGCGGGATTACCAGCATGTTTGGTTCACCGGGGACTGAAGGTCTTGGTGAGGTAATTCGC
>CAYGNZ010000632.1:0-2077 GCA_964351345.1 uncultured Bdellovibrionales bacterium
AGGTATCGTGCGAAGCATTCGCGAGCTTGATCCCGAAGTGTTTTATTTTGTTGATGATATCGGCGAAGCCTCTGACACACCGATTCGCTACTACCAACGTACCGGCTGGCGGGCCTGGTCAAAAAAAGTTTGAGCGAGGGAGCAACCGTAGGTACCTTCAAAGTACTGTCGGCATGCTCCCCCGGTGTTATCGGATAGCAAACCACACAATAGTTACAACCAACCAACTTAACTCATTTGCTAATTCGCTACTGAATGAAGCAAGTCGGTCTTGATTCCATCCGGTTTGTCTTGCCGAGTAGGAAAGTTGTGCAAGCCGAAGTAGAATCGTGATGTGCCCCACAAGGAGCGCATTCGCAGAAAGTCCGCCACTTCCATTTAGCCCAAGACTCACCGCGAGAGCGAGCTGGGGAATGCTTTTTGCGGAGACTGCGACAATGGCAAGTGTCGGAGGGCTACTGAGCGGAACTTTGCGTTGCCTGCTATAGGCAAAAGCAAAAGCGATTCCTACGCTTGATAGGATTGCTGACCAAGAATCAAGCGTGCTCCAACTAGGTGCTTCAAACAGCAGGATGCTGAGATCTGCACCGATCAGAAGTGTCCAAACAGAATAGATTAGGACTGTTTGTCTGCTCAATCGATCTCGCAGAGCGCGGAAATTGCGAACAGCGAGGAGTAGATTGCAAATGAGGAACAGCTCCCATGAAATTAGCCAGGACGCGTTGATCCCTTCGGTACTGACTAACAATTTTAGGAACTGACTCCCGCCGAACACAATTGCGAGAACGATTTGAGACCAAAATAAGGTCTCGGGAACTACTGCGCTCCAGACAGAGAAACCTTTCGCGTTCATTTTCTTGACCCTGGGCTAGGTAGAAAAAGATCGGGAGAACCTACAAACGGTCGCTCCCACCCCAACAGGGAGCTGGGGTGGGACGATATCTAGTTTTTTCAGATATTTAGCCAATTAAATTGGCATGAACGAGAAAGAGCATTTCACGCGAGACAATTACCTTATGCTGTCATCAAAAAAAGATGATGCATAAAATCATCAAAAATTTATGATAGACTCTCGGGGAGGAGACACTGATGCCGAAAACGACAAATATATCTGAGCGCTTGTGTGAATTAGACCTCAAGGACAA
The DNA here is from genome assembly GCA_964351345.1 of uncultured Bdellovibrionales bacterium. Taxonomy (GTDB): domain Bacteria; phylum Bdellovibrionota_C; class UBA2361; order SZUA-149; family SZUA-149; genus SZUA-149. The sequence goes on from CAYGNZ010000632.1 coordinate 1,146, forward strand.
TGAGGCTCTGGTCTATACCGAGTTGTTGAAACTCGGTACGACGAAGGCGGGAGAGCTTGTGAGATCAACGCGTCTGCATCGACAATTGGTTTATAATTGTCTTGATAGTTTGAGCGCGAGGAAACTGGTTGCAGTTTCAAAAATTGGAAACGTCAAACACTTCGCAGCGCTTCATCCCAGTAGACTTGTTGATGAGATAAAAGAAAAAGAAGCTAAGGCGCTCAAGCTAGTACCTCAACTTCTCGCTCTCACTGAATCCGCAAAAGATGAGCTATCCGTTTTTACCTTAGTCGGTAAAGAAGGGATGTTCGCCAATCTTCGTCAGTTGATCGACGATGCCGCCGCTGGAGACGGGATTATGAGAATTATTGGAGGAGCGAGTGCGAATCAGTTTTATAATCGTATTGGAGAGTATTACTCCGAGTATGTAAACTATCTCGAAATGGCGAAGGTCGGTAAGCGGCTGCTTTCTGCCGCAGGTGTTTCAAAAGAGTTTCACGAAAATTTTGTTAACGAACCGAATACTGAACTCAAAACCCTTCAGTCTGGTCTTTCATCACCTACGTATACGCGAATTACGTCCTCTATGGTCTCAATAGAGATTTACGCATCTCAAACTCTCATCGTTCAAATAAAGAGTAAAGATGTGGCAACAGGCTATCTGGAGCATTTCGAGCTATTGTGGACAAGCGCGTCCTCCTGACTCTCGGTTGCGGTCTAACGCAGATCGCTATGCATGATAAAGTCAAATCGACCATCAGCAGTAGGCTTTACCCGTAGCAGGTCAATCGCACTTGAACGTCGTTGGTCGAACTCAAGTGAGACTAGGCCGTAGCTATTTATAGAAGTGCCAAATCGGTCAGTGTTGTGAAGGTCCAGCTCCAATACTCCCCCAACAGGCAAGCCTAAGTTAAGGCCACTCAAAATATCGC
>CAYGNZ010000633.1:0-2070 GCA_964351345.1 uncultured Bdellovibrionales bacterium
GCTCGCCTGAGTAACTGCCAATACTCACGGCCTAGATCAGGATATCGTCCTCATCCTCATCGGCACCAAGCCCAATGTCCGCTCCCAAGTAATCAAAGCTGTCATCTTCTTCAGCGAGATTTTCAAACAAGGTATATTCGCCCTGGAAACTAAGGCGCACGGTGCCCACTGGTCCGTTTCGGTGCTTACCGATGATAAATTCAGCAACGCCTTTATCGGGAGTTTCTGGATGGTACACTTCATCCCGGTACACAAAGCCGATGATATCAGCATCTTGCTCAATCGCACCTGATTCTCTTAAGTCAGCCATCACCGGGCGTTTATCCTGCCTAGTCTCTACTGCACGATTCAATTGCGAAAGAGCAATGACTGGAATACGCAGTTCTTTCGCAAGCGCTTTTAGGGAAGAGGAGATTTCGGAAATCTCTTGCTCACGACGTTCCTGGGAACGAGCAGAACCTCTCATGAGCTGCAGATAGTCAACCACGATCATGCTCAGTGGCGACTCTTTGTGCAAGCGACGGGCTTTTGCACGCATCTCAAGAACTGAAATTGCCGGCGTATCGTCAACATAGATATCTGCTTGGGCAATCTTTGAAGCAGCTTCGACAAGCTTCGGAAAATCACTCTCACCCAGATTTCCACTACGCACCAGAGAGTTACTCACTCGCGCCTCTGAGCAAAGAAGCCTCAAAACAATTTGCTCCTTTGACATCTCTAAAGAGAAAACTGCAACTCGCTTCACGCAGTCCACACCAACATGCCGAGCGATAGAAAGCGCAAGAGAGGTCTTACCCATACTGGGTCTGCCCGCGAGAATGATCAAATCTGAGGACTGAAAGCCTGAGGTCATCTCATCGAGATCGTAAAACCCTGAAGGGACTCCGGTAAGCTGGCCTTTATTCATGTAAAGGTGCTCAACGTGTTTGATCGAATCTTTTACAATCTCTCCAACTCGAGAGAAACTCGGATTAATCCTCGCCTCTGATACCTGGAATATTCGCTGCTCCACAGAGTCGATAAATCCATCAATATTGCCCCTGGTGCTCATCGCTTCCTCAACGATTTGACCAGCCTCATGAATCAGGCGCCGTCGCAGCGACATTTCCTTAATCAGTCGCGCGTAGTACTGACTGTTGGCCGAAGTTGGAACGGCGTCAATCAGATAGGAAAGGTAATCAACTCCGCCAACGTTCTCGATACAATCACGAGCCTGCAGCTCTGAACTTAAGGTGACCACATCAATCGGCTCGTGGCGTTCGCTAATTGCAAGCATCGCCTGCCAAATTAGCTCGTGAGCCTTTTTGTAAAAATCATCTGCTTGCAGTATTTCGAGCGCGGTATTGAGCGCTTCGTTATCAAGTAATACCCCGCCGAGAAGAGCCTGCTCGGATTCGAGAGAATTTGGCGGAACGCGTCCAGAAATGGACTCACCGTCAAACTGCGGACTCTCAACTTGATAGGAAAGATTGCTTCTCTTCATTACACAGCTCGGTTTGAAGCGTTTCTACCGCTATTGCTAATCGCAGCGGCCAGTAATCATCGCGATCGAGTCCGCTTCGTTCACAAAACTTAGAGTCTTCTTCAAAAAGACTCTCATAAAGCGTCTCACGCTCCTGCTTCCTTCCTCCCTCTTGAGCGGAAATGAGCAAGAGCACCAAGCGCGCAGTTCGCCGATCAACTCTTGACCCCCCAGTGCTTTGCAGCACGCGAGAGAGAGACGCTTTGGCGAGTTGATAGTCCTTACTTAGGAATAGCGCGATACCATAGTCGAGTAAAATCTTTGGCGGCACATTTCCCTGCAAGGCGATAAACGTATTTCTGAGAACTGTAAGCGCTATGTTTTCCTTATTCATGGAGAATAGCAGACGAGAGTGTCGTCCTGCTTCATAAATATTTGAGCCAAGAATATAGGCAAGCGCTGAGTAACAGGCAGCCTCATCATTCCTACCAAGCGCGTACTGTGCCATCGCAATGTTTCTGTAGATCGTCACAAATTCCGCATCCGTGAACTCAGTATCTAGGTAACGACGAAGTTCATCAGCACTAAGCAGGTGATATAAATCTAAA
>CAYGNZ010000634.1:0-2069 GCA_964351345.1 uncultured Bdellovibrionales bacterium
TTGAGGCAGAGAGAAAGGCTGAGACCAAGACCAAGGCGGAGGCGGAGGCAGAGATTAAGACTGAGACTGAGACTGAGACTGAGACTGAGACTGGAGTTTGATGGGGATTAGAAGGAAGGCAAGCTCTATTTATTCGCCCGAGTAATATCCCGATGAATCACCTCGGTCTGCAAGCCAGCATTCGCCAAGCGCTTCGCGATCTCCTCTGCAAGTGCTACCGAGCGATGCCGTCCCCCGGTACAACCAATCCCCACCGTGAGATAGCGTTTGCCTTCCTGTTCGTATCTCGGCACCAGAAACTCAAGCAGCTCGACGTAGCGCTTTACTGTTTCCTCTGCTCCATCATCTTCCCAAACGTACTCCACTACCGCTTTATCCGTCCCCGTCAGGGGGCGTAGTTCGGCGTCGAAATGCGGGTTTTTTAGGAAACGAACATCGAGCAAGAGATCGGCTTCAATCGGAGCGCCGTACTTAAAGCCGAATGAGGTGATAAATAACTCAAGCGATGCCTCGCTGCCGCAGTAGCGCTCAACCACTTCTCGCAAATCATGAACACTATAGGCACTCGTATCGATAACCACGTCAGCTTCTTCACGAAAAGCAGCGAGAAGTTCGCGTTCGCGAACGAGCGCTTCGCCAATAGTCTTTACAAGACTGCCGCGCACTAACAAAGGATGCGGACGCCGGGTTTCACGAAAGCGCCGAATTACCACCTCATCTTGACAGTCAAAAAATAGCAATGAGACCGAAATCGACATTGCACGTAGTTTCTCGACCGCCTCTTTAATCACGGCAAACTCCCCTTTGCCGCGACAATCAACAAGCAGCGCGTACTTCTCCTGAGGAGAGGCAATATTCTCAAACTGGGCTAAGGTGTGCTCGGACTTACTTTTACCGTCGATGAGTAGTTCGACTAAGTTTGAGATCAGTGGGGCGGGAAGGTTATCGATGCAGTGATAGCCACTATCCTCGAATGCTTTGAGTGCGGTCGATTTACCAGAACCTGACACACCACTGATAATGACCAACTCTTTGGTAGTCACAGATTCACGATTCGTCATGCACACCTTGAGAATTCTGACTCAGCCTTGCAAAAAAAAACAAACACTGCGTGAGGACTCTCACGCCCTCGCGAAACAACAACTACAAACCTTGCTGCTTACTTTTCACCGTTCGCTCTTTTTGCTTTCGCAATTGAGAGTCAATCATATCGCTCACTTTATCGATCGCGGCATACAAGTCGACGGTGACCGCTTTGGCGTGCGCATCGTGACCTTTTGAGTGCACGGTCACCTCGGCGATGTGATCTCGTTTTTCTACCATCAACACAACTTGCACGTCCGCCGGATGCCCGACGTATTTTTTGAGACATGCAGAGAGTTTTTCATTTGCGTGTTGTTTGAGGGCGTCGGTTGATTCAGTATGTCGGAAAGTTACAGAGATATTTATTGGGGCATCAGGTCTGCTCATTCAGAATATCCTCTCGATACGAATTTCATTCCTTCTAAGTATATCAAATTCCGCCGCGCTCGCGAATAAAATGTCACGATAAATTACAACAAGCGTAGATTAACAAAAAGTTTAGATTGATTGAGAGCGAACGCGTATTTCCGAGCGGAGCGAGTGACAAATAGGGCGCTTCCTCACGTTGTGGTGTGTCGTGGAATTGTACGAATTAGAAGACTTTTTTACGGCGGCTAGAGGATAACACGCCCATCATCTCACGATACTTCGCAACTGTTCTGCGCGCGATATCAACTCCCTCAGATTTGAGCTGATTCACAATTGCTTGATCACTTAGAGGCTTCTTTGGATTTTCCGCAGAGATAAGTTCTCGAATACGTTCTTTCACAGACTCTGAGGAAACTTCTCCACTGCCGCTTTTAAGACCCGAAGTGAAGAAAAACTTAAGTTCGAATACGCCTTGCGGGGTATGCACGTATTTATTGGTAGTTACTCGACTGACTGTCGATTCGTGCATGCCAACATCGGCCGCAATGTTACGCAGCACCAATGGCTTGAGACTGGCAACCCCTTGTTCAAGGAAGTCTCGTTGATGCTTCATGATG
>CAYGNZ010000635.1:0-2056 GCA_964351345.1 uncultured Bdellovibrionales bacterium
TGTTGCTTACCTGTTCTTTAAAAAATAGCGCGCCAAAAAGAACAAGAAGGGGTGTGCGAAGATTGGTGACTAGTGAAGAAGGGCCAACACCAATTGAGACGATCGCGTAGCACCAAAACACGACCGCCGCGACACTCAGCAGAAGGTAGGCTGAGAACGCGGTGCTCACTGATTTTAGGGCAGGCCAGTTCTTCGCTTTAGGCCTACGAAAGCAAAGTAGAATAAAGGATATGAATGCTCCGGTTGCACACCAGATTACGATTACTGAGAGAGGAGGTAAGCGCTGTAAAACATACCCCAAAGCGAGGTTATCAAGAGTAATGAACAGGATCCCGAGAAAAACATAGATCACAGATTGATACCTGAGCGATGCAGCGGTTTACCTGTCGTTAGAGTATGATTTTCGATGAAAAAACTCAAATACAAGGATTTATCCTAGCGAGTCTAATTATTTGACGCGCTTATTGCCGAAGCTCCAAGTAGTCGAGTGGTCGAGCTTGTAGCCACCTTCATTCTCTGCATAAGTGTGGTGCCCTCAGCCCACCAAAGATTTGATACAAACAAAATGCTCTCAGGGTCGGAGCGGATCGCCTTCGAGCTTGGCCACAGGATTGCCCCTTCAAAACAGACCAGCAACAAGACTCTACGTGAGTCCACCCGTGTTAAGTGTAAACGATGAAAATTGGGTTGTGCCCTTTCCGCAGCAAAGGGGCGCCACTCACTGAAGGGCATGGGAATTCCTGCTCGAATGAATTTCCTACCTAAGTGAACCACACCTTTTTGATAACGAAATTCATCTATGCGTTGCTCTGCACCAAACAGAATACTGACTCCGAGATCCAGCTCTCGAGAGAACTCTCGCAGCCATAGTCTTTCTTTACTAGGTGTCCACCAGCCAACAATGTTCTCGGGCAAGACGACTACTCTAGCCCCGCTTTGTAACTCTCTTCTGACCTCTCCAAATAGTTCAGCTTGTCGTTGATAATCGTTTGTGAATTCAGCTGAAATCACACCGAGAGAAGTGTCTACCCCCTTCCACCCCCTTGGCGACGGAGGAACGGTGTACCTCCCATTACTCACAGCACTGAATAGAAAAATGATTCCAAGAAAAGCGTAATGAATTCGGGAATGATTTCGCGAAATCAGTGCAAATGAAATCATTAAAATTAGCGTCAAGCAAAGTCCCCAGATACTGAGCCCTGGAAAGAATACACCTGCTGCAAATAGTGGGTTTGCCCAATGAAAGAGTCCCAGCGGTGGGCAAGTGATAGCGAGAAGCAGCGCAGTAGTTCGAATGCAGAGATTAAGAGGAGTAGACTTGCTTGTCGGCCAAAGAATTGCCCAGGGGATTGTGAGAAAGGCGGCGTAGAGAATACAGAGAAAAAGAGAGAAGAATAGAGAGATTTCTGGATGAAATCGGACGATGCCCCGATGCAGCCCCCACGTGCTGAAGAGGTAGTAGGAGAGAATGAAGCAAGCTGCGCGTAGTCTGCTCGGTGCTGCGGTCCAAATCATTGGAACGAATAGCAGTAGCGGGAGGCTCCAGATACTCAGCCAACTTAGAGCCAGAATTCCACCGAGCAGCAGAGGGTATAGAAGAGGCATATCGAAGTAATCGCAACAATTTTGGATTAGTTGCTCTAAAACACCAGAAAATTGCTGAGTAGTATTACTATACAATGCTATACAGTCGTGCTAGGAGTGAATTCATGAAGAATTCAGTGAAATCGTCTTTGCTCTGCGGTGGGCTTATACTCGTCCTGACGGAATTTACCGTTCAATCTCAAGTTCTAGGACTTAATCTCTCGAAGAGTATGCCGCGTGGCATCTACCGAAGGACTACTGACTCGATTGTACGCGGAACGAGTGTGGTGAGTTGCTTACCCGCGTCTATAGCCAAAGAAGGGCTCAAGCGCGGCTACCTTAAACCAGGTGTGTGTGCATTCGCTGCTCAACCAGTGATCAAGCAAGTAGCAGCGGTTGCTAGTGATTTTGTTGAAATCAATCCTCGTGGAATCAAAGTCAACGGGGAGTTCATAGAGAATACTCCTCAGCG
>CAYGNZ010000636.1:0-2051 GCA_964351345.1 uncultured Bdellovibrionales bacterium
CAAACAAGCATCGCCACAGACATTGCCAAGGAGAGTAAGGCAAGTTCGCCACGGAGCGACTCACTTTGCCTTTGCTTGCGCAGCGCGAGATAGACCCCACTGAGACCGAAACCAAAGAGGGCGGAGCCTACGACCATAAACGCCAGGTGGGCCCAAAGCAGTACCGCGAAAATTCGGGTCAACCCTAACTCGAGTAGAAGTACCGCACCGGCGGTGCAAAAGATACCGATATAGTTGGCAATCCCAGGAGTTTGTTCTGCGAGCGAAGAAGTTATTTTTGAACCAGATGCTTTGGGTGAATCTGCTTCCTGTTGGACCCGTACCGCTGATGAACGTGCGCGCATAATACCTAAACCCTGGTTGTGTCGGTCGAATAAATACGTGGTGATCTGGAAAATTTGAAAGCCCGCGCAGGCCTTATAAAGGCCTAGATAGAACGGATTATCTTGAGCAATACATTCGATTTTGGGCTCTAAAGTCAAGATGGTAAAAGGCGAAGCATTTCCCATAAAATTAATACCAATATAATCGGGGACTTGATTTGCTTAGTAGGAGGTCGATTTTACTTCAACTAAATGAAAGTAAGGGCTAAACGCCGAGCCGGGACAAAAGCTACAAAATTTATAATTAATGATTGAGCTTCGAATCGCTGGCTCTCCAGAGCTGAGTTAGCTAGCTTCTGCCGATGAGGGCGATTGAAACCTAAGCGAAAGGATACAGAGTTGAACCGAGAAGTGAGTCAAGATCGAGTGTTGCTAATCGCGCCTCAACCCTTCTTTTTGAACCGTGGCACGCCGATTAACGTGCGCGCCATGGTCGAGACCTTAGCTGAGCAGGGTTATAGAGTTGACCTACTCGCCTATCCTTTTGGTGAGAACCTCAAGATACCAGGAGTTCAGATACTACGTTCTGCCAAGGTGCCCGGAATTAACTCCGTCCCCATTGGTCCCTCCTGGCAGAAAATCGTCTTAGACATTCTTATGGCGCCACAGGTGATCTGGCTTGGTTTTAGAAATTCATATGCAGTGGTTCATGGCGTAGAAGAAGGTGCGTGGCTTGCTGGCACGTTGGGAATGCTACGCCGCGTGCCGTTTATTTTTGATATGGATTCATGCGTGCCAGAGCAGCTTGCAAAAAGTAAGTTTCCCGCGCCGCGAATTCTTATCAAGTTGATAGAAAAGCTTGAGGCGTTTTTTCTGCAAAGAGCGGAGGCAGTGCTCACCGTGTGTACGGCCCTCAGCGATAAGGTGAGAGAACTCGCTCCGAACGCTCGCATCGCACAGATTGAAGATTTTCCGTATGAGGAAGCAATGTCAGTCGATCAGGATTTGCTGGCAAAGGTACGCGAAGAATTTGACCTGCAGGGACGTAGAGTCGCCGTGTATACCGGTAACTTTGAGTCCTATCAAGGAATTGATTTATTGCTGGAGGCCTTTGCTCTCGCATGTAAAGAGTTAGAGCTTCATTCCATGCCTGTGTTACTGCTCGTTGGGGGAGGTGCTTTCGGTAGCGCTGCGCTGCTGCACTACCAACGACGGGCTGAAGAATTAGGGATATCACCCTACGTTGTTTTCACCGGCTCTCGGCCTGCTTCCGAAATGGGCGCTTTTATGGAACTCGCCGATGTACTAGTTTCGCCCCGCTCTGTGGGCGGAAACACTCCCCTAAAACTCTACAGCTACATGGCCGCAAAGAAGCCTATCGTTGCAACACGGATCGAATCGCACACGCAGGTGTTAGACGATTCTTCAGCTATCCTTTCCGATCCATCCCCTAGTCTTTTTTCTCAAGCACTTGTCCGCGCCTTTGAAGATTCGGCCGTTGCGCAAACCTATCGAGAGAACGTTCGTGATGCGGCCTGGGAGTTGATTGAGACAAAATACAATCGCCAAGAATTCGAGCGAAGGCTTTGTGAGCTGTACCAGAGTGTTTTGCAGAGCGATGAGTATTCTAAAAATACTCCGCTACCCGAGGAGTTGCGTGAGCGCTAGAGTATATACTCATCACAACATAAATTTCGGCCTTTGGCCGAAACGAAAAAGAGATGAGTA
>CAYGNZ010000637.1:0-2050 GCA_964351345.1 uncultured Bdellovibrionales bacterium
GAAAAATGCAGTGACGATTCACTGGAAACAAGGTGAAGCTGAAGTGACCGAAGGTCCCTATGCTGAGCTAAAAGAGCAGATAGGAGGCCTGCTGTTTCTTGAAGCAGAGGATTTAAACCACGCGATTCAGCTTATCTCAAAGCATCCCGGCGTGCAGGTAGGGCCTTTTGAGATACGGCCTGTGGATGAGCAAATCAATGCCTTGATTGCCGAGAGAGATAAGCAGTTTCAAAAGTCTTAGCAGAGAATGAGAGGAAGACGCGATGAAATACATGTTGCTAATTTATTCCAATGAATCGCTTTGGGAAGATGAGGAGAAAGCGAGCTGTATGGCGCGTTCCCTCGAGCTTTGTAAGGAACTCGAAGAAGAGGGAGTGTTTCTTGGCGCCTCGCCGCTTGAGTCAGTAACGACTGCAACGAGTATTCGTCTAGAGAGCGATGCGGTGGTGACGACTGACGGTCCTTTCGCTGAAACAAGAGAGCAATTAGCGGGATACTTTATTATCGAGGTAGAGGACCTTGACCAAGCGCTCGCTACGGCAAAGCGAATTCCTTCGCTCTATAAGAGTACGGTAGAGATTCGGCCCATTCACGAATTAGACGGACTGTTTGCACAGAAACAGCCATAGGAGGCCTATGAATAAAGTAGTATCGAGAGAGGAGTGGCTTAAAGCGCGAAAAGAGCTACTTACCGCCGAGCGAGCCCTAACAAAACAACGCGATCGCCTAAGCGAGCAACGGCGCGCTTTGCCGTGGGTGAAAATCGAAAAAGAGTACATCTTTCAAGGGCCTAATGGGGAATGTCGACTGCAAGACCTCTTTGAGGGTAGGAGTCAGCTCTTTATCTATCATTTTATGCTCTCGCCTGATTCCGACAATATCTGCTCGGGCTGTGCATTTATCTCGGATCACGTAGATGCTGCCCGACAACATTTTGAACAGGCCGATCTGTCGTTTGCCGCGATCTCGCGAGCACAATTTCCCCACATTGAAAAAGCGAAGGCGCGCATGGGATGGAAATTCAATTGGGTTTCTTCTTATCAAAGTGACTTCAATTATGACTTTGGCGTTTCTTTTACGAAACAACAGGTAGAGAGCGATGAGCCACTCTATAACTACGGTCTTAACTCAGGACTGATTGAGGATCTTCATGGGGAGAGTGTTTTTGTTCGTGAGGGAGATGACATTTTTCACACCTATAGTTCTTACTCACGTGGAGGGGAGATGTTAATTGGCGCTTTTAACTTCCTTGATCTTGTCCCTAAGGGTCGAAATGAAACCTCGACGATGAGCTGGGTAAAGCTCCATGACGAATATGGCAAGGAAAACAACAGCTGTTGCTGCAAGAATTAGTTACATACCTAAGGAGAATATGATGAGAGTTGCGGTATTTGTAAAAGCCACGAAGAGTTCTGAAAAAGGCGAAATGCCTGATATGGAGCTGATGGAGGAGATGGGTAAGTTCAACGTCAAGCTTGCTGAGGCGGATGTTTTACGCGCGGGAGAAGGCCTAAAGCCTAGTTCCGAAGGAGTTCGAGTTCGTTTTGACGGAGAGTCCAGAACTCTTACTCAGGGGCCATTTGCCGAAACCAATGAAGTGGTAGCTGGTTTCTGGCTTTGGGAGGTGGAGTCAATGCAAGCGGCGATTGATTGGGTAAAGCAGTGCCCAAATCCAATGCCGGAAAGCTCAGAGATTGAGATTCGTCCTCTGTATGAGTTTAGCGATTTCGAGCAAGCTGATGGCGCAACTGAGTTTGCTCAGGAAGAAGAGCAGCTTCGTACTGCCTTGGCTACGCGGCAGAGTGAAACTATGCCGTATCTATTCTTTGCCGGAAGGTGTGAAGAAGCACTTGAGTTCTATCAGGGTGCCCTCGGCGCGAAGGTAGTGATGGCCCTTCGATTCAACCAATCTCCCGATCCGCTCCCTGAGGGTATGCTTCAGCAAGGCTTTGAGGAAAAAATTATGCATGCCGAAATGAAAGTCGGGACTAGCAGATTTTTCATGTCGGATGGATGTTAATTGTGCGGCAATTCTTCGCTCCTGTTGACT
>CAYGNZ010000638.1:0-2029 GCA_964351345.1 uncultured Bdellovibrionales bacterium
ATCCCCCAGTTTGTGTTCTCTGTCTCCATAGGTTGATTCACAGAGCAGCACCTTGCCAATTTCTACTGGTTCAGGATCAGGAAGCAGCGGGGTGTCGTAACGACCAATGTCTCCTGAAAAAGTAAGCGTCTTTTTACCTATCCGAATATTGAGCGAGGTTGAGCCAAGAATATGACCTGCGCAGCTTGGGGTGACGTGAATTCCGGGCAAAATTTCAGAACTGGACCCTCGAGGAATAACGCGGAGCAATTTTAGCGCAGCTTTTGCATCCGCCTGTGTGTAGAGAGGTTTGGCTGGATTGTGGCGCGAGGTCTTATGCTTATTTGCATAACGGGCCTCCTCCTCTTGAAGATGTGCGCTATCAGGTAATAGGAGGTGAAGTAATTCTTTTGTCGCTGCGGTACAATAAACTGGTCCGGTATAGCCGTCACGAACGAGCACGGGCAGATAGCCTGTGTGATCAATATGTGCATGAGTCAGCACTACCGCCTTCAGCGCGGAGGGTTCAAAACTTGGTGGATTCCAATTCCGGCTTCGCAACTCTCGTCTTCCCTGAAATAAGCCGCAATCTACAAGCAGCGACGCTTTATCCGTCTGAAGGAGGAATTTTGAACCGGTGACGCAGCCAGCGGCGCCTAGAAACGAGAGGCGAATTGACATATCTCCTTACCTTACCAAGATCATTCAAGGTTTATCGAATGCGAGCCAATTGCGAGTGAAATACTCAAAATGTGCAAAGCGAAATTACTGTATCGCGAGTAAAAATTGCACGAAACTATTAACTAAATGCACTGAGTCGACGATGTCTCAAGTGCGGGAACAGAGTAGTGCGTACGACAATCACAAAGGATTCAGAGACGGTGTCGGCCCATCGCATGCTCATGTGCCGCTCCATCTTTGGTTCCTCGACAAAGGAACTATCAAATGAACTACTTTCTAAGGCTTCTCAGCCGAACACTTCTGGTCTTGAGCCTCGCGGCACTGTTTGCACTTCCGACGGTGAGTTTTGCTGACGACGGAGATGACACCGATTTCGACAACGACGGTAAAGATGATTTTGCAGTTTGGCGACCGTCCCTCGGTACATTTTTCATTTTAGGTTCTGAGAATGCTCAGCAATTGACCTATCAGTGGGGGCTCTCTGGAGACTTACCTGTTCCAGGACAGTATTCCAGTAACCTGCGCCCAGACCTCGCAGTATATCGCCCGAGCAATGGCGTTTGGTACTTTAGAAAGTGGGACGAGAACTTAAGCTTCTCCGAAACCGACTCCTTGCAGTGGGGTGGATTCCCAACTGATAAGCCGGTCCCCTGTAACTACAACGGCAGTAGCCGACAAGATGTTGGAATTTATCGTGATGGGGTTTGGTACGAGCGTTTTGCGCCGAGCTTTGGTGAAGAAGCAGTTGTTGCCTGTGGAACTGCAAGTGACAGTCCGGTACCGCGCGATGTTGGTGGTGATAACAAATGCGACCATGTGGTCTATCGAAATGGACTCTGGGCAGTACTGCTCTCATCTTCTGATAACACCGCAGCAGCTCAGGTAAGTTGGGGTACCACGGGTGATATCCCGATTGCAGCTGATTTCGACGGTGACAATTTGCATGATTTCGCGGTCTATCGACCCGGGGCTCCTTCACTCTGGCTGATTAAACTCTCAAGATCACAAGGTCTGGCAACTCGCGCCATATCGTGGGGAATGGCGGGCGATGTTCCTGTGGTGTCGGATTTAGATGGAGACGATATTGCCGAAATAATCGTCTATCGTCCGAGCGAAGGAAAGTGGTATGCGCTGCTTTCTCGAGATGACTTTCAAGCAGCTCAAGTGCAGTCATGGGGTCTTGCGGAAGATTTTCCTGTCGCCAGACACGGAGGAGCAATCCCGTAAGTTGCACTATCCAAACAGCCTGTCACGAGCTTAGAGCGTGACAGGCTGTTGTTCTCTTTCCTCTCCATCTTGCCACAATCCAACAGAGCGCAAACACAGGCGCACTGACGAGCAGCACCGCAGCAGTCGTATATCCGTAGTA
>CAYGNZ010000639.1:0-2026 GCA_964351345.1 uncultured Bdellovibrionales bacterium
TACAAGCTGCAAAGAGTCGCAGGCCTGGGTAGAGCGAGTCGAGTCTGCAAGACTACTGCAAACACAAGGTCTGGGGCATCACAGAATCCTCTCAGACGAAGAAGTACTTACTGCAATTACCGCTCACATCGGCACAGCACGCTTCGATATTCGAAGTCATTTCCTCTCCGAATACGCGCTGTAAGATAGATTGTAGAGAAGACACACGTTGCGAGACGGTCTCTTGCTTCAAAAAGCTAAGATACGTCTAATTGTGATTTAATGGAGTCAGCGATTTGTTCTGGGGCCGGGGCAATGTCTACATGAAGGGCGATGTCGGGACTTGGTTCTTCGAGAGTGGCAAATTGGCTGGGAAGTAGTTCGGGGTTCATGTAGTGCCCCTTTCTCGCTCGAAGTCTTGTTTCAATAAGTTTTTCAGGTCCGCGCAGATAAATAAACTTAACCGGTTTTAACTCATGGCTGAGTAAGGTTCGATACTCTTCTTTAAGAGCAGAGCATGCCAACACTAAGTTAAACTCGTTGGTATGTGCTCGGTCGATTAGTTCGTTGAGCGCTGCAAGCCACGGCATGCGATCTTCATCGTCAAGAGGAATACCCTGACGCATCTTTTCAACGTTCTCATCAGGGTGAAAGTCATCAGCATCGTAAAAGTGCCAGCCCAATTCGTTTGCTAAAATCCTACCAACGGTGGTTTTACCGGAACCGGTAACGCCCATCAAAACAATGACCATTGGAGTATCTCTCCCTGATGCAGAAACTAAGAAACTTGTTTAGACCGCCTATGAAATTAAGTGATTTCATAGGAAATAGAAATTTTGCTTTATTAGAAGACCATAAAAATCAGGTTTAGTCCAAATTAGGGTGTAAAATATTGCAAAGCCTGCCAGCTCCACAGGAGAAGAGCGTAAATATATCCTTAGGATGCTTGACTTTTTCACAGGTCTGCATAATTATGCGCTTACTTTAATTTAAGTGAATAATTATGCGAGTAACCGAAGACAAGCAGATTAGGCAGGCGGCCCTGATTAACCTCCTCAACGCTCAAGAGCTGACGAATCAGGCAGAAGTTGTGCGCGTGATGAGGGAAATGGGTTATGAGGTGACTCAACCAAGTATCAGTCGAGATTTTCGAGAGCTTGGAGTTGTAAAGATTGATGGCAGCTACTCCCTTGGCCTCGGCTCTCGCGTTGGCGAGAACTATAGCTCCGCAAGTTTGGTGCGGAGTGTTGTAAGTGTTGGTGAAAATTTAATCGTAGTGAAAACAAATCCCGGAGCAGCCAGCGTAGTGGCAGCAGCCTTAGATGCAAGTGATATTGAAGGACTGATGGGGAGTCTCGCTGGAGATGATTCAATCTTTCTCGCGGTGAGTTCTTCAGCACATCATGATTCAGTAAGTCAATTCGTGTGGTCAAAGGCGAGAGGTTAGGAAGCGACAGAAAACGTATGAGTGCAAATTTAGAAAGTAAAGTCGGTGTAAGCATCCTAGGCGGTACCGGATATGGGGCAGGCGAGGTGCTTCGCTTGCTTGTGCAACATCCAGATATTGCCATCGCAGATGTTGTCTCTTCCTCAGCAGCCGGCTCGCAGATTTCAAGTGTGCATTCGCACCTCCGCGGTTTTTATGATTCGAATTTCGAAAGCGAAGTTAATTTCGAGAGACTCGCAGCCTTTGAAAAAAGCTTTTTGATTACTGCGCTACCCCACGGCACCTCAGGAAATACCATTGAGCAGTTACTTCCTCGCGCAGAGCAGCACAAGGTTTGCATTCTTGATCTCTCAGGAGATTTACGACTCTCGGATCCCGCTCAACGATCGGCGTACTATCCCGAGTCAAAGGCAGGGGCTGAGGTTCAAAAGCTGTTCGCGTACGGCTTACCGGAGCTTCATCGCGGGGATATACAAGCAGCGAAACACATTTCCAATCCTGGGTGTTTTGCCACTGCAGCAGCGCTTGCTGCTGCTCCAATCGTGCGCTCAGAACTGCACGAAGGTAAGGTAATTTTTGATGGGAAGAGCGGTAGCTCAG
>CAYGNZ010000640.1:0-1066 GCA_964351345.1 uncultured Bdellovibrionales bacterium
TCATGAGTTAGACAAGCTCTACGATTGCGCTCCTACAGACTTTCAGGACGCACTGAACAGAGCATATGTACAACGAACGTCACAAAATCGTAGATGTAAAAATGTGAAAGAATCCTTGGCTTCATTTAACAGAATGTTTATGGGATCTCGATACCCGTTTGATCCAAAGCAGAATGTAAATGGTATAGTTATCTCTGAACTAGATGAATTGCTTGATGTGTTAGTCACGGTGACAGAATAGTGAAAGGCGGTATAACAGAAAGCTCGAACCGGCCGAATAGTTATCTATAATTGCTTGAGCATTAGCCGAGCGAGCGAGTTCAGTCTGCCGCTCATCTAGATGTTATGCCGCTTCCGTCCAGTCTGCGCAGATAGGTAAGTTGCTTTCATGAAGTCCTAGAGAGCCATGGGCGAATATAAAATCAAGCATTTCGTTTCGGATCTTCTTCTGGTTTCCTGGAAGGTCGAGCATAACTCTAACGTCGGTATCTGGTGTTACGACTTTGACAAAGATCAAATACAGCATCGAAGTGCCAAACAGGTGTTTGCTCGAAAGCGGGTGTTCTCGCCCGAAGATGAAAAGCGATACAATCGATTGATAGAGACGCCGATCTCTCGTTTCTTAGAAACAATCGATAGCGGTAACGAACTTGAAAGCTCTGACTGGGAGATCCAACGAGCCCTTTACTTGGTGTTTCTCGCCCAAGCGCCGCGAGTTGCGCAGGCTTTTAATCCAGAAAGCTTAAGTCCCTTTTCTGAATTACTGTCTAAGGACGATAAATTCCTGGACTTGGCTGTTGCGGCAACTATGGAGTGCTCGAACCTTGTTCGGGTCCATAGTGCCCCACACCAGCCGTTGTTTTGTCCTCTCGTCGGAATGTTCTCTATCCCGTATCAAGATCCAGGATGCCAAACCAAATGGTCTTTCGCTTTTGGGATACCGCTTTCGCCGAAGACCGCTCTTGTCTTGTTATCGAAGTCAGTAACTCTAGAAATCATAAAAGAGTTTCCTCTCTGGACTTGCTCCGTAGGGCTGACGCCATACACCAAGACTGTCGCAATTCAC
>CAYGNZ010000640.1:1076-2018 GCA_964351345.1 uncultured Bdellovibrionales bacterium
GCACTACATTTTGCACGTGAAACAAATATAGAACTTTTCGAGTCGATTGTTAAAGTCAGCAAGCTAGTTGAGGAGGCGACGAACAAAATGGGACTGATTTTAGAGAAAGACCCTCTTTCTTTGCATGATGTACGCACAATTAAAGTTCCGAGAATTCGTTGAACTTTCATGCGCGGTATAACAATCAGGTGCACCGGGCAACCGGCCTTGGTATGCTCCAATCTTTGTTAACAGTGGTCCTGGCCGTTTGCCGGTGACCTAAACCGTTATGCCGCTACACTATGTCCTTAGCTGATACCTATTCGTCACTTCGTCAGAGCATCGTCGCGTTCACGTCCAGATACGAGGAGATCTTACACGAGGGCCAGAAGCCTTCGGACTTTCCACACATTATAGGGACCGGCTTCTTCGTTCACAGGGATGGAGTGATTGCGACAAACAATCATGTGATACAAGCTTTTCGTGATATTCCGACACCGCCGGATGCACCCCCTGAATTTCCAGTGCACGCCACGTGCCTATATCAACTTCCAGAGGGGATGGCTCGAGTTCCGTTGGAGATTCTTGGAGTGTGGCAGGTTCTTGGCTACGAGCCGGGTGGAAAGTCGTATGGTCCTCCGATTCCAGATATGGGATTGGTTCATGTTCGGGCGAGAGAAGTCCCAGCTCTCAAACTCTACGAGGGGGAGAGTCTGACTGAGGGGATCGATCTGGCGACCGCTGGATTTCCTCTTGGTAGAGACGCTCTATACGCACCAGGTTGGCTGAATCAAATAACCCCTACCCTCCAGACAGGCATTCTCAGCGCGGTATTGCCTTTTCGGTGCGAAAATCCGCACTCCTATTTGATTAACGTTATGGTGCACGGTGGTGCTAGCGGCTCCCCTGTGTTTTTTCCAGACTCGGGAGAAGTAATCGGTATCCTATATGCTGGACTTCGAG
>CAYGNZ010000641.1:0-2012 GCA_964351345.1 uncultured Bdellovibrionales bacterium
TAGTGGAAATTTTCTCACCTGGTTCTGATTATAGCGGGGAAATTCTTCACGTCCATCGCTCGCTAAACCGAGGAAGGAAAGTACCTTTTCATACTCTGTCTTCGGACTTTTTATAAAATCGTCAAAAAGCACGAAATGCATTTGCTCAGACGGGCAATGAACTTTTGCCGCCTCGATTTGAGTAGCAAAGGCTGCTATCTCTGAGTAATACAGCATTTCCTTGCAGCGACAGGATGGAGGAATCTGCTCTCCTGCCTGTCGTGTCGCTTCTAACGCAAGTGCTTCCTCAAAATCCTCTCTATCCTCATCTAGGTTGAACAGATTTTGATAGTATTGCGCGTAGACCATCTCTACTGGGTCTCGAAGCATCACGATGAGTTTCGCTGCGGGCACTCGGTCAAGAATATTAGCAATCGCGTTCTTAGAATAGAGATACCAGGGAGAGGCTTCACCTAAGGCAGTGTGAGAACTATTCGCTTGATCAAAAAGCGCAAGATACTGCTCCTCGCTTTTTACAAATTGCCAAGGAGCAAAATCAGTCGCGAAATAGTGCGGTTCCTTCGCTGAGGGCATGAACACTGCGGGATGCTGTTTTAAATAGGAATACAAGGCAGTCGTTCCGCTCTTCGGTGCGCCGACAATGAAGAAATTCGGCATCCTAGAGCTCATCGTCAGCACTCCCGCTATTTGCTAAACCCACACGGAGAACAGAAAGTACACTTGCATCTACTTTTAGCCGACTTCGAACTTCACGCCAGAGAGTGAGGTTCCAAAACATCATCGAAAGACTCGTTGCAATCGCAGCCCCCAGTGTTCCTAACTTCGGGATCAGTAGTGCGTTAAAGATAATATTAAGCAGTGCAGTGATTCCCACGACCTTGCAGGCCACGAGCTGATTGCCGGTCATCGTCATGAGGTAGCCTACGGAACCCACTCCTGCATTTACTAAATGCCCAAGGAGGAGCACTCGTAGCGCCGCTTTACTCTCAATAAATGCTTCGCCGTAGAGACTAAGGAAGGGTTCTGCGAGAAAAAACAAGCTTACTGCAATAAGTAAGGCGAAACCGAATCCACCACAAACCCCCAGCGTCAGCATCCGTTGTAGTTCACGGGATTGTTGGCTCGAAAATAGTTCAGAAATTACCGGTGCAAGAATTAGATTTACCGCAGTAAGTCCAAAACTACTTAGCTCGGAAATCTGACTCGCTGCAGAATACACCCCAGCCGCAGCAGGAGAGCGTAAGTAACCGAGCATAATTGTATCGGTATATTTTATCAGAATAAAAAACCCGAGTGTGCAGGCCACGGGCAAGCCAAAGGTAATCCACTCCTTGCTGTGGAACTCAGATGCGCTGACCTCGCGCAATTCCGCATAGTTTTTTCGATACCAAAATTCAGTGCACAGCAGAGAGAAAGTAAAGCTACCGACAAGAATACAGAGCCCGGTGGTCGCTCGTAGCGGAGCAGGCGCAAAATAGAGCCAAGCGCCCACCACCGAACAAACCAGCACGGGTTGGATCAGCGCGCTGCCCATCTGAGAATATCCAATCAATCGTCGCGCTCGAAGGGCACTTTCTTTGATACTCACTAGTCCCCAAATGGGAAGCAGCAAGAGACCGATCAGGAGCGCATGAAAGAAGCCACCAAACTGGGGGGCACCAAGCAATCCTCTTGAGATAAAAGCAACTACAAAAAACAAGACGCTGAGGCCAATGACTAAACGAGTCGCAAACTGCAACAGCCCGTTGAGTTTCGCCCATTCGTTTTTCATTCTGTAGGCTGCGGCGAAACGGACTATCGTGGTGTCCATCCCAAAAAGGCTCAGCATGTGCAGGAGTTGGAGACCAGAAAGGACCAGCACATACACCCCATACTGCTCTACTCCCATTGCCCGAGCAAAAAGCATGGAAACAAGAAAGCCAAATCCTGCCGCCCCCACATTCAACACAAAGCCGAGAGATGCTCCCCGTGAGAGGACGCGACCGAGTTCTGAAGAGAAAATGTTGTGGATT
>CAYGNZ010000642.1:0-2010 GCA_964351345.1 uncultured Bdellovibrionales bacterium
CATTGCGCAACTTCTCCGCTACAAACTCTACGCATGGCTGATTCCAATATCAACCCTCTCTGCAATTCTTCTCGTTTCTGGAACAATGGCAATACAAGATAGTTTTGAAACGGTTCTTGCCAGCGGCGTTATCGCCTTCGCGATAAGTATCGGCGTCACTGGCCTGGCAATTGGCGTTGGGGCAGTATTTGCGCGCTTCGACTGGGAGTCACCTTCTCAAGTAACCGCAAGCTTTGGCAGCCTCGTTTTCATGCTCCTCGCATTAGGCTGCATCATTCTCACAATCATCCCTACTGGATTTTTGTTTATTCTAACCAGCGTACCGGGATTTGTTGAGCAGATGAGCACCCGGGATTACTACATGGGAATGAGCTGCTGTATATTTCTCGCCTACGCAATTAATCTCGCGGCGGCAAGGCGTGCGCTGACCGCGGGGCGACAACGCTTAGAAGACTTGGAAGCCTAGCGTTTAGAGAAAGGGTTTTACGCCAGAGGCCGTAATATCATCTTCAAGATAATATATCTTAGCCCCCGCAGGCGTTCTTCCTAAAAATAGCTTTTCATCGCGAGGACCAAACTCAGGATTCAACTCGCTCTTGTCGGGCGTAAGGACGCCTTTCAGTTTCTTCTTTGGTAGCCAGAAGTCTATTTGCTCCGGAAGCCTAATCAAATTCTCCTCCGAGCCTTGTCCTTCCTCGGAATATCGATAATCAGAGACGAAGAGACGTTCCCCATCTGGACGACGCACCTCGTATCTACTGATTTCTAGCTCACCGTAGCCATCACCTCGACGCTGAACCACGAGGAGCACAGATTTATTCTTAGGTTCTTTCAGTTCAACAATGTACTGCTTCCCCTTTCGAAGCACTCGAACCGTTTCTCCATCACCCACGGGCGGAACAGGCACTCGACCCACAGACCAGAGCATCAATCCCTCCGGTGAAAACGGTATTGAAAGTAGTTGTTCAATAATCGATTGCGAGGCTTGCCCACGGTAGACGATATCGTTAATGGGATCGACGGCATGCAGCGAGGACCCGTTGGTAATAAGAAGCGCAGTAAGGGTGTTGAGATTTGTGGCAAAAAACTCTAGGCGAAGCCTTCGGGGCCGCTGGAAGGCAAGAACTTGTGTGAGTGTTTCTTCTCCGTATCTGCCTTCAATTCCAAGCTCAAAGCGCCCACGAAAGGCTTTGACGCGCTCTGAATAGGTGCGAAGTTCCTCGAGAAATACTTTTGTATCTGCCGCATCAAGGATGTCGTGCGAAGCAGTTTTAGGTGCGGGAGGAACTTTAAAACCACAGGCGGAGATAGAAAGTAGCGTGAGAGCACACAGGACATATCCGAACACGCGTTTTGCACAAAGTTCCTGCCCCATGAGTTATTCCTTCGCAGGCAGGCTCTCGAGTGCTTTTTTTATTCGGTCTCCAGCTTCATCATCATCAGAGTCAGGTGCAGCCGTGAGAGCCTTTTCGAGTACTTCTCGTGCCTGTTCGCTCTCTCCGAGCGCTTGGTATGCTCTGCCGAGGTGCTCAAGAATTACGGCATCATCGGGGACCAGCGTCACCGCTTTCTCAAGCGTCGTTTTCGCCTTTTCCAGATCTCCCATCTTAAAATAGACCCATCCGAGACTATCGATAAAGTAACCGTTCTCTCCCTCAATTTCGATCGCACGCTTAATTAAGGATTCTGCCTCTACTAGATCCTCTCCCATTTCAGCCAAGGTATAGCCGAGGTAATTCAGGGCATTTGCATTGCTTGAATTCAGCTCGATTGCCTTACGCATCGCCGCGATCGCACCCTTTCGATCCAATGCTTCGTCAAGATACACCCCTTTGGTAAAGTAATGGCGATCGTTTGTGGGTTGAAGCTCAATAATTTTCTCTACACTGCGAACAGCTTTTACAAGGTCTCCACTATCTCGATACAGTGCGGCTTGAAAATTGAGCAATTTTACGTCTCCAGGAGAGAGCTCAAGTAAGTCATCAATCATCGCCAGCGCTTCGGGATAAC
>CAYGNZ010000643.1:0-2005 GCA_964351345.1 uncultured Bdellovibrionales bacterium
CCCCTCGAAGAGTCAGAAATTCGGAAAGCATTACTCACTAAGCTACGGTCTGAGTCGGAATGTTTAGACGAATCGATCTTTATTGAGGAACTCGGGTTGCTGGAGGGTTCAGCCCGAGTGGACATAGCCCAGATCAACGGGCATCTCATTGGTTATGAGATAAAGAGTGAGAAAGATACCCTTAAACGATTAAGAAATCAGGCTGAAATCTACAATTCGTGCTTCGAGAAGATTCACTTGGTATGTGCAAGGAGGCATGTCGATCAAGCACTTCGTCTTATTCCGAATTGGTGGGGTGTCATTGAGGTCCCGACCGAGCCTTCATCATGCTTTCGGATGCTCCGCAAGGCTAAGATGAATCCTAAAATTGATCTACATTCTGTTGTTCAACTCATCTGGAAGGAAGAGGCACTTGCGCTCTTAAACTCCCTAGGGATAAGTCGTGGAGTCAAATCTAAACCTAGAAAGGTGCTTCACGGACTACTGGTGGATGCTATGCCACCTGAGTTGCTTTTAGCGACCATACGTTCGAAGTTGAAGAATCGCCGAGATTGGCGAAATAGTAGGCCGTCTGAGTTAAGTGCCGATTTACATCAACTGCAACAGGGTAGATAGTCCCTCCAGGATAACCCCGACCTTTTGCCCAGCCGTCTATGAATTCGTCTCCCCAAGAGAAAGTAACGCCATCAAAGTTTGGATGGTCAACCAACTGTTTGGCTAGTTCTTTCAGTTGAAGGTAGTCGTCAATTCCTGTTTTCCCTCGAATTCCCTGCCCTTTGAAAACCATCCAGTCACCGCGTGTTGCATAGCGAATCCTGGTTGAGCGGTTCATCGGACGACGTTCAATAACGTCTGAAAAATCTGGATATATAACGGCGTAGTCACCAAAGCATAGACTTTTAAACCCTTCGGACGAGCAGAGGTTATCGAGAAGTCCAAATAACGAGAGTTCGGAACGGGGCAAAATCGTGAGTGCATTGCGCTCCAGATCTCCTAAGGTTTCGGGAAACGCTCCTCCCGAGAAAGTGATAGAAAGCGGTTGAACTTTTTCGTTCAGAACCATAATTGACTGCTTCGCAGTTTCACAATCGGACATGAAATCTTGTTCACGCACAATACCGAGGTCCAGCACTACCCTCACTCGGTCAGCAGAGATTTGAAGGTATGACAATATTTCCTGAATACGGTTAGGAATATCCTCTGGAAACGCTAAATCTCTTCGTTCCAGACGAATGCAAAGTTGTGATTCGGGCTTGTCGAGAAGGAAGGCGACGCATTCGCGATAGCGATGGTCGGAATCGGTTCGTATCACTGGAAACGCTTTCATAAACGAACGTCTGAGGCCTTCGAAGATGTATAGCAAATGGTGAACTTCTCCCAAACGATGATACGAATCTGGTAAACGGCCAGGATCGATAAAACAGGGAGTATCTGTTTTCCAACTCTTTGCTAGAAGTTCGATTGAGGCATCGACGTGAGCGCGGGGTATTGCATTTCGGCCTTGAATAAACTCAAAGACCGGAAATATATTCATCTTCTGAATCAACGAGAGATGCTCGACAGCCCAACACTCTCCCTTCTTGATTTTCAAAATCGGAAAATATTTTCTCATCTTCATTTCTAATTCTCGCTCAATAAACCTCCTGGAACTCCTTGTCCCAGTAGGTCACGATGCAATCGAAAGTCGTTTAGTTCGTAATGCAAACGCCCAACTACGATAGCTGGATGAATGTTGAGTTGCTTGGCGAACGTAACGATAGCATCTTTCGTTCGTTTCTGTTTCGCTGGTGAGCGTCTCCAAGCATCACTGGGGATAAAACTCTCTTGTGCTAAAATATCAGCCTGTTTTTCAATTATGTCCTCACTTTGGAATTCCATATCGTCGAAAAACATACTGGCTTGATCTAGGTGCCTCTCGATGTGAGCAATTTCGTGTAGAAGAGTATGCCAAAAGTTATCGAGTCTATTGTGCCTTAGGGTTAAACCGACAACTGGTGATCCTCCA
>CAYGNZ010000644.1:0-2005 GCA_964351345.1 uncultured Bdellovibrionales bacterium
ACACCGTTGTCCAGAAATTCGTAAAACGGGACATCGCAATCCTCCTGTAGAAGAACTCGAATCAAAACCGAAACAGCCTTCAAACGCATACCGTGCGTTCAAAAAAGCTGATCAAGGACACTGGCGCTCAGCCTGTGGGCAAGCTGAATGACAGCGTCCTTGAAAAACAATGGAGCAGACGCCTCAACCCAAATGAGAGAAAAAGGGAAAGAATCGTAGAGAGATTTCTAGAATAGCAAAAAAGAGTATCGAATTTAAAGCAGTCAGAGGCAGGTTTTTAGGAAACTACTTTGAAAAAGTAAAAGGCTCCGAGAACGAAATCTCGGAGCCTCCCGTTTGCGCGCTCTCAACCTTGAGGTGTCGCGGTATTACGCTGCCACGGCAAGAGACTTTCTCTCTTGGAGCTGCTCCCAGGTCAGTTCATCATCCTTGAGTCCGACCTCCTGCAAGAGATCGCGGATTTGACGGACGGCAAGACCGAAGCCTTCAGGGCCGCTCCAGCCGCCGAACTGTCCGCCTCCTTTCAGGTGCGGTTCGGCGCAAATCCGCAGTCCCAGTTCACTCCCGGCGTTTCGCTCGAGAATTCCGGGAAGCAGCGCCTTCAAGCGAGAGAAGAGGGTCTTGTGGTCGCAGTCATCCGCAGCAACCGGCGCGAAATGCTTCAACAACTCTTCGTCCACTTTCGTCGTCGCTTTGAACCCCGGCGGCAGTTTGAAGCCTTTGACATGGAACAGAGGTCCTTGTACATCGGCCATATCCTCGAAGTCGGTCAGCATCGTCTCAGTGCTTGCGCTTTGCACAATGCTGTTTGCTGCATCGAAGGTACCGCTGAGAACCGAGAGGTCGTCGTACTCCCGGCAAAATCCGGTAATTGCTTTCCCGGTGTTGCCGAAGAGGTTGGCTTCCAGCTCCAGTCCTAAGTGAAGTCCGAAGGATTTTGCCGAATCTGCGATTCGACAAAGATACTTTCGGGCCAACTGCTCGCCAACGACACGATTTGCTTTTTCACGGGGGTAGAACGAAAACACCCGAACGATCTTGGCGCCGAAAAAGGCAGCCGTTTCAAACGTTCGCTGCACCGCTCCGCTGAGATAGCCTTCGAACTCCGCTTCGCTCGGAAGCTCGACTTTTCCGATCGGGGAACCGATACAGGAAACTCGCAAACCGTAGTCATCAAGCCGCTGCTTGGCGATCCCGCGTTCAAACTCATCGAGTTGGATCGAATTTCGGGTCCGTGAACCGACATGGAGGAATCGCAAATCGATCTCCTGCAAGCCGCAGGCAAGTGCTGCTGCAAGTTGTTGATCGAACCAGCGCTCGTCGTTACGAGTTTTGCCGCTTGCTTCATCCGCGAAACCTGTGAGTAAAACCGAATCCTGCGTCATAGTAACGCTCCTTCTGGGGGTGCGGGGCCGGGGCGGCCCCTGGTAAAAGATCAAACCGTAAACGCCCGATGTTGGTAGTCGTTCGTTTCCGTACAGTCAAGCGGGGAGCGTCGAAGGATTGCATACGTGAACTATTCTTGTATGCACGGGAATGCCGGCGGGTTTGTTCAAGGAAAGGCAGACGGGCTTTGCAACGCAGAAATCACTGCAAGTCAGCTACTTAGAGAAGCAGCACTCAGAACACTGCTCCGTTTCTTGAAGAAAAGAAGGGGCGCCATGCTGCCGCAGTAAAGTACTGCCTGCGAGGAGCGCCCCGAATAATTCACGAGACGCGCAAGGATCAGTGCGGGTGTCCGGGAGCGGTGTTAGGGAAATCCGGCGTCTGATCTTTGTCGCGAATCAGATTATCCATGATTTCCTTCAAGCGTTCTTTTTCCACCAAACGCTGATCATCCGGCGGGACGCTGGTTCGCTCCTTGACCTCCAGTGATTTGTAGCGGCGGCCATGGCGAGCAAGCGCCTCGGTAAACCACTGCATCATTTCGTCTTCTTCGTCCTGTCTGACCCACATCGAATAGTACAGCTCAGGTGTACCACCTGCTCTGATGTCAGCGTCGTCG
>CAYGNZ010000645.1:0-2004 GCA_964351345.1 uncultured Bdellovibrionales bacterium
GCATCCGCATGACTGAGGGAATAAACTTCAAAGAATACGAACAACTCTTTGGCCGCTCCTTACTCGCGACCTACTCCTTACCCCTTGCCGAGCTACAGGGCTCTTCACTACTCCTTCTCAACGAAGAAAACCTCCAGCTTAGCCCGAAAGGTTTCCTTTTCGCTGACCATATACTCTCACAATTAGCCGCTCACTCTCCTCCGCTGTAGAGAGGAGACAGTCCCCCCCCCGCTCCGCTCGCTCTTCACTAATAGCTAGCAGCGCACCTTGGTATTCTGTAATATTCGGTAGCTAGTGTCGCAAATAACGGAGGAGAGCCTTTTGCATAAAGTATTTTTCATTTCCATTTTTCTCTTCATTGCGGCTTGCTCTGAGCCCCGTCCTACAGAAAATCTCTGCCCGAAAGATCAAAAGGTCGAAATGACCGGCACTCAGTACTGTGTGCTGAGTGAAGGAATTAAAACGGGAGTTGAATTCCCCTTGCCGATGCCCTTGTCAACAGTTCACAAGCATATCTTGATTTCCAAAGAGGTTGGAAGAGATTTTGCCGCAGCGGAGGCAATCAAGGAGCACGTGAAGCAGTCGGAAGTAAATTGTATAGGCGCGCAAAAATGTCCTATGTTTTTTTGGAGCGATGTTGAGGCCCATCGCACTCACTCAAGATTACCGCAAACTGGCTACCTGCTATCTAGAGATGATTTTCCATCTCTTACGCGAGAAGCATTCAACAACTTAGATCAGGCCGATAGACGGGCTCTACTCTTGGCCAGTAAATACTATTTTGGTGAATTGAAGCGACAATCGGATGGCTCCTTCTTTCGAGGCATCGACTATTATTATCATTACGCCTATTCGCTAGGCTTAACTGATGAAAAACCTTTTCACCTTTTTTCTCCCTGGGAACTACGTGCGCCAGAGCCTCCATCAAAGCAGGTGATTACGTTAGTAAGCTCCGGTCAAACGAAGAAGTTAGGAAGACTGGACGACATGGACGCCTTCAAGCTCTCGCACTCTGTTGATGATAAAAAAGTGCTCACGTTTGATACGATCTATGGAAATCATATGTACCTAAAATTGAAAGAGGAGGATGAGTTTCTGATTGCAGGTAGCACCGGTGATGTTTGGCAGAGAGAGGCAGGAAAAGAGTTTGTACGGATCTATCCAACACAAGAAGCCATTTCTCGTATTTACAAAGTGGTATCGCCGCATAAGCAAACTCCAATTGAGCTTCTCGATGGGGTGAGTTTCATTGAAGAAACCGCATGTGGGCCTTATCGGTGTAATCACTATATTTGGAAGAGAGCGGATCAGAGCGATCATTTTTACTTCGATACAGAGAGCCGCGTACTCCGGAAAAGAAACTCCGTTTCAGAAGACGGGCATAGGTCTGAAACCACCTGGGAATACCTTGCCGACAACATCCCCCACGATTCATTTCAATCAAAGATACTTCTCAATCAAGTACGAAGTGCTGAGCGGCAGAGCTGAGCGGACTAAGTTCGACTTATTAATAAACCGCTATTGGGGCCTGGACCCAGAGTATACTGATGGGGGAAGAGCACCGGCACAAATCCAGAGTCGGTATGCCGGTGCTAGTTCATTCTGCCACTCCATCCTCTAGCACGCTGTCTAGATTAGTTGAAAAGCAAAAGCAAAGTTCGCAGCACAGCACAGTGCATAGATCAAAAACGCGCTCCCGTATAACAAGCGTTCGGCAAAATAAGGAATATTCGCCTTCCAATGTACTCGGGGTGCAAACTCCCACGTCCGTAAGTTCGTAAGGATGAAGCCAAACACCATCGCTCCCATCAGAGAGATGGCAGCCGCGTTTAGAAACAGTACAAGTTCGGATTTTTCGAACGGTAACAGCAGCGTCCTAGTCCGAGGCTGCGCGATGAGGAACAGGGACGCAGCGGTAATACTGAGCGGGACGGGCAGGATCGTCCATCGTAACAGTCGGACGAAAGCTCCGTGTCGTGGGCTCAGTATTCCACCGAGCAGAGC
>CAYGNZ010000646.1:0-499 GCA_964351345.1 uncultured Bdellovibrionales bacterium
CCAAACCGCAACCGTGGATTTCACGACTCTCGTCAGTATGTCTATCATAATGCTGAAACAGACCCTGCAGTGCCTGGAGTCTACACCGCACCACTGGGTCTGTTTACTCCTTCCAGTAACGGACTCACTGAGTATCGAGCGACCACATTTAATAGTGCGATGCGTGGTGACCTATTGCTTCAACGATGGAATAAGTACGTGTACCGCGCTCAGTTGAATGCTTCAGGAACTGCGTTTGAGCAGACAAGTATTCTTGCAAATACCCCGACTGCTCTTGATATCACCACCGGTCCCGGTGGAGTCATTCTTGCTGCGGACTCTAACAGTGACATCGTCTCGATTAGCAAACCGGATGATAGTGCCGCGCCTAGTTACGGCGCTTACGATATCTTCCCTTGGCGAGCTCCCTCAAGCGGGGGCACACCGTTTGTTATTGGAGGAGTTGGACTTCAGGCAACGAGTTCGGTCACTATCGGCGGCATTCCCGCAACTATCAGCT
>CAYGNZ010000646.1:509-1322 GCA_964351345.1 uncultured Bdellovibrionales bacterium
TCCGCGACTCAGATTAAAGGCGTGGTGCCTGCGCATCCCGCAGCACCGAGTGGTCTGGTAGATGTGGTCGTGAGTAAATCGGGAGCTCAATCGTTAATCTCAAAAGCGTTTCAGTATCTCGAACAGCAATAAAGCTCGCTATTCAGCTAGAATCTGATAAATGGAATTGCTTCGCGCCGAATACCGCTGGTCAGCTTAGTAGAGGCATGTCATGTTGCGGGTACGACTTGCTTCTGCGTTCGAATGAAGCTTCCGTAGGGCAATAGACTTTGCGCACGACGTCTCTATGAGAAAAAACGGCATTTTCTTTATCTTCATCGCCACTCTTTTGCTGCTGCCTGGCATAGCTCTTGCTCAGCACTCCATACCTTCGCTGGTGGACACGTCTTGGCACCTCGCAGCGTGGAAAGATGTCTCGGGAAAACTACATGGTGAGTACTACCTTGCGCAAAATTTAGAACTCCTTGAGAAACGCGGTTTTATCGAGATATATCAACATTCTTCCATATCAGACGGACTCTCAATCGAGCTCGATAAGAACACCGTGGTTTTTAAGGGACGCGGTGAGATGGAAGGACTAATCATTTTTCGCACTCCAGAAGGGCCATTGCGTTTCGCGGGTAAGGTCTCATTTCCTAAGGCCCCCTCCAGATTTCAGAACCTTGTTCCCTCTGGGAGAGAACCTACCGCCGCCTCTGCTACTGACTGGCAGTTTAAAGCGACCGTTACCGAGAACCTGAGGAATTCTATACCGGGCTTCCAGGGGAGCGGTCCGGTTCCTGGAGCGGATCCACACCACATTGAGACACACAC
>CAYGNZ010000646.1:1332-1556 GCA_964351345.1 uncultured Bdellovibrionales bacterium
GAGGGGACCTGGACTGTTGGCGAATCAACAACACTTGAGAACCCAAATGCTCAAACCTTGCATTTTGAAAAAACTCGCGTGGGCGGCTCAGGAGGGTGCAACAGCTATTCTGCGAGCTACGCAATAGAGGGAACGACTTTAACAGTAAGAGAAGCTATTTCCACGATGGTCGCTTGCTCATGGCCGGATGCACTCTTGCCTGAACGAAGCTTCTTCGAAATTCT
>CAYGNZ010000646.1:1566-2001 GCA_964351345.1 uncultured Bdellovibrionales bacterium
TTGTAATAAAGTGCAAATTGAATTTTTTCCGCAGAGCGATAGGTTACTACTGTCAAGGACAGATGATGGGCGCACTTTGATTTTCAAGCGATCTCAGGATTAGTCTCTCAACGAAATCGTTCATACAGAGCAAATTATCATTCAATTTTTTTGTACCTTAGTTGCCGAGCCCCGCACTCTTTATTAGAGTCACCTACTGGCTATCAAGCTTCATTATTAGTGGAGATTGTAATGAACCTGTCCTCCTACGTTACCCTCGGTCGCTCAGGATTACGAGTGAGCCCGCTCTGTCTTGGCACCATGACGTTTGGCACCCAATGGGGTTGGGGTAGCGACGAGCGCACCTCGGCGTCAATTCTCACTGATTATCTAGAACAAGGTGGAAACTTTCTCGATACCGCTAACATTTATACCAAGGGCCATTCGGAGAAATTC
>CAYGNZ010000647.1:0-1464 GCA_964351345.1 uncultured Bdellovibrionales bacterium
GATTCAGGAAAGATGAGATTGCCAATCTTCGATGGGAAGATATCTCCTTCGAGCGCAAGACGGTTTCGGTTGTGGCAAAAAAAGAGGACCTGGGAAACCACATCCAAGAGTTCCACATCAAGTCGAAACAACGGCGAACCGTACCACTCAAGAAATCTTTAGCTTCAATCCTTGAACCACACCAGAAAGAATCGGGGTACTTAATAGGCTCTACGATAGGCAGGGAGATTACCCGCTACCGTTACAATGTACCTACCGCCTTCTACACGGCCCAGCAGGCTGCGGGACTCAAGGGGGTTACCCCACACACCTTGCGGCATACCTTTGCGTCCCTCGCGGCGATAGCTGGGGTGAGCATTTTTAAAATCAGCAAATGGCTTGGTCACTCGAATGTTCAGTTAACTGCAAACTTGTACGCCCATCTTCAAGCCCACGATGACGACATTGATAGGGTCTAATTCACCGTTCGTTTCGACACCATGTAGAGCCACACCAATCCTGAAATCACCACAGCCCACCCCCAGACAGGGTCTATGTAAAGCGCCCCTCCAAAGATAGTCACCAGACAAGCTATCAGGGCGAGATTATGGATGATAAACAGCATATCCGTATTACACCATTTCCACCTCAAAAAATCCAGATGGCAAAGAGAGGACAAAAGTATGTTCGTGAAACTTAACCCTTAGGAGTAACTTGAAATGAACGACATGATATTAACTGGAAAATGTAATGCGGAAGTGGTGAACAGCACCTATCTTGAAGACCAACAGAAGTTCATCTGGAACTTAACGATTCTGGATGGGGAGCATGTTGGAAAAGAAGTTGTGAAGTGGTCGAACTTCAGTACACCGGCAGCGAAGAATGTATTTTTGTCTGACATCGAGAAGGCAGGAATAGCACCAGCAGATTATGGTCAGGTTCTGAATGGCAATATTGAGGTTGTCGGGTCGCAGTTTAACATCACCCTTGCGGAGAAAAACGGAAGGCAGGTTGTGTACTTCAATCACGGCATCTCCAAGCCACCAGTCATTCAGGAGGTGAAATCGAGTACACCTCGAGAAGCAGTAACGGTAGACGATTATGAGTTCAACGACGAACAATCGCAGAGCGAAAAAATAGACTTGATATTGCGATTCGTGCGTGAAATACACGAGTGCGTTGTCGCTCAATAATTTCGACGTGGAGGAAGCCCCCGAGGGGAAAGAAATAAAAACCTCGGGGGCGACCCAACCACATTAGGAGAGTTGGAGCACAAGCTCATTTATTTATCCAGAGGAGATTGAACAATGCCGAGAGAAATACCCCTACCCCCAGATGTCATTGATGACCTAGCTAGACTTTCAAAGATGTTGGGCAAGTCCCGAAAGAAGGTACTTACACAAGCCGTCAAAGAGTTTATCGAGCGACAAGAAACTGACAAGACATTCGAGGACTTATTCCCGAAATCCACCCGAGAAGAAATAG
>CAYGNZ010000647.1:1539-1996 GCA_964351345.1 uncultured Bdellovibrionales bacterium
CCATGGAATTTAAATAGTCGATAAGTGACATATCAGAATTGTCACAGGAACTAGACCAAATTGAGCGAGAATGGCAGATTGTTAAAGAGTCTTCGCTCGACTACTTTACAACATATCGAAAAGCAGACGAGACGAGAGCAAAGCTATCTCGACTGAGACTATCGAATACTGACCAATCTGTAGAAGCTCAGCGATTCAGAGCTCGAATGAGAAGTTTTTATTCGAGAATCAATATCGACGTTGGCGACAGTAAGAACAACCGTTCCGAAGTCAACTCTACCCCTCCAAATTCCCAGCCAGATCCCCCAACAACTAATTCCCCTACTCCCAGAACAGAAGGCAAGAAAGATGCCTCACCACGCAGGTTCTCCAAACGTCCCGGCATTCTCGGAATTCAGGAAACGGATGATTGGGCAACGCTAATATCAACGACGTATCGCAAGAGTGATGCCTTTAA
>CAYGNZ010000648.1:0-1990 GCA_964351345.1 uncultured Bdellovibrionales bacterium
GTTCAGTATCTCGGCATTGGAGGGCAGTGCTGAGCGCTTTGCATCGAGAATATCCTGACGAAGGCTTGCGAGGTAATGTCTGAGTTCTAGCTTCAGTAAGCCTTCACCATATCTTTCGCCGAGGGTGACTGCGGCATCCTCGGCAAGGATCTTTGCCACTGAGGGAATCGCACGTAGTAAGTCTGATGAATTCTCTGACATGGTTGGTAGTGTAGCAGCTCAGCGAGAAAATGGCGGAGGTGTATGGGAATCGAACCCACCCAGGACCTTATCAGCCCTACAACGGTTTTGAAGACCGCAGGCATCACCAGACACCAGACACCTCCCTAACTCCTGTTGGTATTATGCGGAATCGCTCATGTTTAGAGCAAATTCAACATCTTAGGCTACCCCAAGAAGTCTACCCAGCATAACTCTCATAAGACTCAAAGTCCCTAGCAGACGATTCAACAAGGATGTGAGACGAGGTATGTCTTTTGAGAGCAGATTTTCCAGCAATAAACAGCCTTATTTAAGGCTAGTTTTTGTCTCGCTCGGAATTCTGCTGATCCCACTCCCTTTGCAGGCCCAAACACAAGCCGATGTTCGTAGTGGAATGTTTGCTGGAAAAGTAGATGTGGGCGTGGCGGGGAGTAACTCCAAGGACAAAAAATCTGCGCGCAAGTCTTTCAACCCATATTCAACGAACCAGTATTATACGGCGAATGACGAAAAAAAAATGGCAAGCAAATCAAAGTCTGCCAAAGCCCCCACCTTGGGGCCAATTCTAGAAGCTCAACAACCAAGAGTAGCGACAAAAATAGAGAAGAAACAGGATGTTAAAGATACATTTGCTATTCCCGAAGGTGAGGCAAAAGCCGCTGCAAAGTTCAAAGATTCGCTCGATATCGGTATGTTTGAGCGCACCTTACCAAAAGGTCTCTCTCGTTCTGAACAGAAGCTTCGCCGTAGTATAAGAGCGGATAAAAAAGTAAAGACGATCCTAAAGACTATCGAGGCAGTAACGGGCGGTCTGGCAAAGGCAGGGATGAGCCCTGGCGACGTCAGACATGGTAATATTGCGGAGGCATTGGATGCTATCCGATCTCAAGCCGAGAGTGCGGCTAATCCAGAGATCGAACGAGAGGAGAAGGCAAGGTCAAATCGCTTCTAAGATGTTAGGAAGTGCTTCTCAGCTTACGAACGTGCTCGAGTCTATCAACTAGAATTATCATTCTTTTTTTCGTAAATCTTCTCACTAGCCACTCAAGCTATTGCTAAAATTCGACGTTCTATTGACTTGAAATGCCTAAACTTGTTTGGGGCGCTGGGTAATGGAATTAAGTGAGAAGGATCTGCGAGATCCTCTTCTAAATACATGAAAACTTAATGTTTTCTTAACCTGCGTTGTGGTTGCGGTTTTTATGCCTCGCACCATAACTCTAGAAGTACCCAGGAATTTTAATTAGCAATCGTTCTTCTGAGGCAAATAGACTCGGCTTTGAACATTCGGTTTTCAATTTTATCGTCCGTCCCCGGCGCTCTTTTCGTCGTGATTCTCTGTTGCGTACTACTGCTTCCAGCAATCGCAATTGCGCAAAATGATGCATTCGATGATCTAGAAGTCGATGAGGACCTGAGAAAAGACCTGCGAGAAAGAGTTACGCAGACCTTACAAAAGGACTATCCAATCTATGTCGACGAAATTGAATCTCTTCTGAAAGACTTCATGCAGGAGAATGCTCGTGTCGATCGTTACGTTGCTGGCGTTCATCCTGAAGCAAGTGTTCTCCACAAAGAGCAGTTTAGATACGAAAAAATGCCAGCTCGCCATCCAATGCTGGGCAAGCCAGAGAATGTTCGGCAGAAGGGTGGGGTAAAATTTCAAGGCGGTCCCTCGGAAGATTCAGACGAACTTAATCGTGGAGTAGATAATCCAGGAATCGCTGAAAGCTCAAAGGATGACTATATCACCGCTGATACCAAGGTCATGTTTAACACAGATACCTTG
>CAYGNZ010000649.1:0-1989 GCA_964351345.1 uncultured Bdellovibrionales bacterium
GCACCGACCGCCGGGCGCTTCCTCTTTGCCAACCCAAAGAACCTTCAGCCGCATTCGGAAACCGGCGTAGATATGGGTTCACACGACTATCTCAACTACAGCATTAGTTGGCTGGAGGCGGAAGGCGGGGGCGGCGTTCGCAGCTGGACGGGTCCATCTCCGCTCGTGCAAAGCGGCGCAATATCGATTGACCGTCAGATTCTATCACCCATCGGCTCAGGTGCCGCCGCCTGCTCGAGCAGCAACGGGGAAGCGACCTCCGATCCTGCTGCTTTTAACGCGGTCTTCGACGACTGCTTGAACGACATGTCCGCACACTGGCCGTTCAATCCCGCTCGCCGCTACGGTGAAGAGTACGGAAGCTCTCGCGACTACGCTTCGAGCTGGCGGGAGCAGTATTATAACTGCGCAGTCGAACTCTCGGATTTCCTAAGAACTCAGAGAGGAACGGTGTTCGTGATAGGCCTCGGAGAGCCTTCAACAAACTTTCTTGATCCTTATCAAGACATTAACGATACGCTGGGCCGCAAAGATATTCTGCTTAGTCGAGTCGCAAACGACTATACTCTAGCGCAGCGAGTTCCCAGTCAGTTTGGTGGAACCGTTCATTCTCAGTACTCGTACCAAGGCTATCAAACCTACGAGGAGCTTCAGGACTTAACGTTCTCGAGAGAAGGACTCTACTTGCCCACCGAAGATCCGGCAGAACTTGAGGAAGCGTTCAGAAATATGGCCACTCGCATTCTTCTGCGGCTGGTGCAATAGAGCCTAAGCGATACCCTACTCCGTAAACGGAAGGCGGAATCTGAACTGCGTTCCTTTCCCGGTTTCGCTGTTGACTTCTATTTTTTGATCGTGCGCTTCGATTATTTTCTTCACAATTGCCAGCCCAAGACCCGTCCCCGGTTCGGCGTGAGAGATGGAATTCTTTCCACGATAGAAACGGTCGAATAGATTCGGCAGATCCGCTTCAGGGATGCCGGGACCATCATCGATCACGCTGAATTCCACGGTGTTCTCCTGCTGCCGCAGACTCACCTGCACGCTGCCGCCATTCCCTGAATGGTAGCGAATTGCGTTGCCGATAAGGTTGCTCAGCGCCCTCTCAATAAGAGCAATATCACCCAAAACGGCGCCGATACAGCCTTCCACCTCTGCGTCTATGGTCAGGCCTTTTTCCTTCGCAATGCTCGAGAACTTCGGCACTAATTCCTGTGTGACAAGCTCTTCAGCGTCAAACGGCAGACAGACCGGTTTGATTTCTTCCGCCTCCAAGCGCGATAGCTGGAACAAGTTGCGTGCCATTTCAGTCATCCGCGCCAGGCTTCGAGAAATGGTATCGAGACGGCTGCGAACTTCCGTGGACACTTCCCCGCTATGCGCCATCAATAAAATCTCAAGATGGCCCTGCATTGAGGTAAGAGGAGTAGCAAAATCATGTGAAAGATTGGCGATTAGGTCGCGGCGCAGGCGATCGCTTCGCTGAGCTTCTTCAATACTGCGACAGAGGGAGTCGGTCATCGCATTAATTTGCCGCCCAAGCTGCGCGATCTCGTCATCTCCCTCGGCATCGATGCGCGCCTCTAAATCACCTTCCGAAATCGCGTCAACTCCTCGCGTCAGTGCACGAAACCTCCGGGTCATAAAATGAAATAGGAGCAAACCAAACACACCGGTTCCACAGAATAAACTGATCATCGCTGAACCGCCGTTGGCCATCACGTAGTAGTCGTTGATACTGCGTGCCGCCATTCGGTGACGACTGCCGTGAAGAATCAGATACAAATATCCCTCACTATCGGCCAGTTGTAGAGGAGCAACCGAGAAAATCACCGGGTTGCCGGGGTCAATTGGATTTTCACCAAGTATCGGCAGCGCGCTATGCGGTCCGGCGCGCAGTGCAGTCCGTATTGGTTCAGGATCAATCCTACTGGCGTTCTCGCCTCGGGGACTTGAATACGGCGCACCGAATAGCACGGCGCCGCTTGA
>CAYGNZ010000650.1:0-1985 GCA_964351345.1 uncultured Bdellovibrionales bacterium
CGTTTCGCAAATCTTCCAATGAGCGCTCAAGTTCTGCATCAGTCATCTCACTCACGGCTTTGCCAAAAGTCTGAATTGAAGCTTGAGGACTCCAAAGCCCGGAGAGAGCCGCCGTCTGAGACTCGCCGAGCAACTCCTTTTGAGCATCACTCAGTTCCTCGCCAAGTCCGCTTGATAATCGCTGAAGCGTCTGCTCGCTTATGGAAGAGTTGTCACTTCGGGCGGCTTTCTCGGCGAGCAATTGAAACGCAGCAACGGATGTCGGGCTGGTCAATCGTCCTGTGCTGTCAGTACCAAATAAAAGGCCACGCAACGCTGACTCTTCGAGATATCCAGGCAAAGCACCCTTAAACGACTCAATGTTTTCCCAAAAGCGCTGATAGGCAGTTCCAGTTTCGGCAGCGTTTTGCGCATCTGCGATCTCTATTTCAAAGCGACGTCTACCAAACAACAACTGTTTCATTGCCTGGTAGTGAGTCATCACCGCGTCCAATTTAGCGGCTCCAATGGTCTCAAGCTGAC
The DNA here is from genome assembly GCA_964351345.1 of uncultured Bdellovibrionales bacterium. Taxonomy (GTDB): domain Bacteria; phylum Bdellovibrionota_C; class UBA2361; order SZUA-149; family SZUA-149; genus SZUA-149. The sequence goes on from CAYGNZ010000650.1 coordinate 523, forward strand.
CTTCTAATTGATGTAAACGGTCTAATCGAAGACTGTGGGGCGAGTCAAATAGATCAAGCTCTGCAGCAAGATATTGATCCGTAAAGGCCGACATATTGCTCGGCACTCGGTAACCGTATCTCTCAAAGTCTTCACGAGTTTTCCTTTTTGTCGCCTCTTGGAACAACTTATAGTCACCCTCAACCTTAGACCAGTCCTCTGGACTCAGCAGTTGAAGCATGGCAGTCGCGGTTGCGATTTTTTGCATTTCAATAGGGAGCGTCATCGCCTTCATGCCGAAAGGTCCCGCTCGCTCAAAAGCCCGAACTATTTTCTTTAATGCATGACGAGCATTCGCTTTCAGAATCAATGCACATTTTTCCCGTGCATTCGGATCTGGCTCGGCCTTGATCAGCTCTTGAAGCTTTTCGATGGGGGAGTTGACGGCCGAACTTACCGTATTCCCTGTTGCATCATCGAGGACTTCCGCGGTGGTCGTTACCGCCTCCTTCCCGGCGGAGTACACATCCTCGATAGTAACGCGTTCCGTGTGATCGAAGTGACTCCACCCGCTAAGTTTATCCCAAAATTTTTCCGCCAGATTACGTTCGGCTCTTTCTTTTTCTCGTTCTCGCGCAGCTTCTAACGCCTCTTCGTCTACCTCAACAAGTCCGACCGTGACGGTCTCAGCCTCCTCAGGAGTTTGCTGCCGACTGTTCCGCTGCTCGATCTCAGCTCTTTTTTTATCGAAGGCCTCAGGATCATTGCTAAGGGCGAGGAGTTCTTTTGCATCAAGATACTCTTGCTTGAGCTGATGCACTCTATCCATGACGATAGTATTTTCAGCTGGAATAACGTGCGGAAGCTTCGCCGACTCTTGTACGGTACCCGTCGAGGCCTCTTCACTGGCCACGTCTTGTCGCTGAACTTGTGCTCGACTGTCAAGATCGAGACTTCCCATGACACACTCCGACTGCTGAGAAATTATTTTACCGCTCTTTACTGTTATCCAGAATTAGCGGTGAGATGTGATAAATAAGGCCTTTGAGAAGAGGATATAACCAAAAGCTCTCAAGAAGCGCTCTCTCGGGACAGGCACACAGCGAATCCAACTAAGGGACTGAAATTTTGAGGTAATTTAGTTTAAAGAAAATCCGCTGAAGGAAACAAAATCACCTATTTGGATTCCTTCTCGATCTGCGAAACCACCATTAACCTCCAAAACATAACGCGACGGAGCGTCAATACTGTAGGGGCCATCAGTCTGAGGCACGGCATTCTTAACAATTCCAACGACTTCTTGATTCGTATCGAGATGAATCATATCCAGGGGAATCAAGGTATTTTCCATAGTGAAATCCCAAAAATCCTCCCGATTAAAGATAAATAACATCCCTGCGAATGGATCCAAGTTCGGACGAAACATCAAACCAGTAGCTTGCTCGGTTGGAGTCCGCGCGAGTTCAACTTCCACAGTAATTGAG
>CAYGNZ010000651.1:0-1657 GCA_964351345.1 uncultured Bdellovibrionales bacterium
AAGGGAGATGCCCTGATTAACGGCGTGCTGATTGAAGTCAATACTGCCTCAAAGCGGGCCGAGGGGATCAGCCGAATCAAGCGCGTCTATCCAGCGAATTGAGCACGCTACCGGAAACGAACGGATAAACGAATAAACAAAACGCGCTGTGGCACGTCTCTAGGCTGCGTTGGATTTAAAACCTCGCTCCCAGATTGTCCCCTATTTCTAAGTGTGCTACCTTCTGCGGACTATTTCCCTAAAATCTTGCGGTTTTAGTAAAAATTGAACAAGAGTAGATGCTTAGCGGATTGTCGCTAGTCCCAGATTCTGTAGGAGCCTGGTGCTGGAGGTAAGAGAGTTTTTTGAGGTTTTTTGCAGCTCCTCTGCTGATTGAACCGGTCGGGCAACCCCCTGTGGACTGAGGCGAAGTAAATCTCGCCGGCAGTTTTCAGGGGGTTGTTTCAAAATGAGCGCGCGTGCGTTCACCCGACAGGGATGTTGCTTGCAGCTTAAGATAGGCTGCACGCCGATTAGCAGGACGGAGGTTGTGATGTTGGTTCTGAGTCGGAAAATGAACGAGCATATCATCATCAACGATGACATTGCCGTGACGGTACTACGTTTCACTGGAGCTTCGGTAAGGCTTGGTATTCGCGCACCAGGCGATACGAGAGTGCTTCGCTTAGAGATTTCCGGTCCTGAGGCTGAGATCAAGCCCTTAGAGGGCGATGAGATTCACAAGGGCGACGGTATGCTGGTGCTCTCTCGTAGGCGAGATGAAGCCATACGCATTGGCCCGTGGATCACAATCACGGTGGTCGAAGTGAGAGGCGACAAGGTGCGCCTCGGCATTGAAGCTCCAAAGGAGTTTCCGGTGCATCGAAACGAAGTGTACGCTCAAGTGCGAGGGAAACAAGCGTGGTTCTTGCGCGAAGCGGATGAAGGAGCGATCCAACTGGGTGCCTAAACACTGCCTCAGGGAGTGCTCTTCAAGACCCCGTCGATTGTCAACTTGGCATCGGCGGGGTCTCTTTCTCTCAAATTTTTTCAATTTCTTGCGTTGGTCGAACTCTCTTCACCTTCCAAAATAAAATAATTGAGTAAGGCAGCTCATTCTTGTGCAAGACGCATTAGCCAAGCAGCTCGGCAAGAATCGCTTGAAGCTTCTCCGGTGGAAAGGGCTTTTCTAAGAAACCGTCAGCACTTTCTGCTGCGGGATGATCCCGAAGTATCTCTTCTTTTTGGTTCGCACTGAGCATCACCGTCGGGACGTGATGGCCTTGGGCGACATTTCGAATACGGGCGAGCACTTCTGTGCCAGGCATGTCGTTGAGTTGAAGGTCGAGAAATACTAGTGCGGGCAAAGTACCACTTGCCTCAAGCTCATCCAGCTTGGCGATTGCTTCTGCCCCCGATTCGCAGCTCGCTACGTTATGACCGCTGCTTTGCAGCATTGCCCCAAGTAAATGGCGAACCACGGGGTCATCATCAACTATTAGTAATTCCTTACTCACGCCTACCTCGTTCTAAGGCTTTTCCCAGGAAAGCTCATCGCCTATACTTTCTCCCATGAGACCTCGCTCCTGGACAAGCCTACTATCTCGTCGAGACTTGATAAAGTCATTCTTCACTTCGCTTCCGCTTATCGGGGCCTTTTGTGCTCTGCCTTCAGGAA
>CAYGNZ010000651.1:1667-1984 GCA_964351345.1 uncultured Bdellovibrionales bacterium
TTTACCAGCTGATCCACCAGGGAACAAAGTTAATCCCCTGCGATTGTATCGGGTACTGCTCCGGCATCAAAAAGTTGACGGGAATTCACAGCTTTCCGCAATGAGTATGGTGTGTACGCATATGACATGCTTACTAAAATCGAGACCAGACGGTGTAGGGTTTACCTGTCCTTGCCACGGATCACGTTTCAATGCCGAAGGTGCGGTCGAATCAGGCCCCGCGAAAAAAGATCTGCCTTGGTTCGAGGTGTCCCTTGAGACCAATGGAGAAGTGCTTCTTCACCGCGAGAAGATAGTATCTGCCGAGTGGCGTTATA
>CAYGNZ010000652.1:0-1980 GCA_964351345.1 uncultured Bdellovibrionales bacterium
TTTACCCTTGGAGTTGATTACACAATTACGGGTGAGCGCGAGGTGAGTGGAGGCGGAGAGGATTCTGTTCTCGGAATGCTCTCCCTAAGCCTTCCTATTTATTGGGAGAAAAACAAAGCAGCAGTCGGCGAAGAGAAAGCTAAGAAGCGACATTTCGAGCATTTGAAAGCTGACACCGAGAACCGAATTACGGCAGACTTCGCTCAAGCTAACTTCGATCTACGAGATGCCGAACGTAAGATCTCGCTCTACCGCAATACACTAATTCCCAAAACGAATGAATCGATTGAAGCAAGTTATACCGCGTATCAATCAGGGGACGCTACATTCTTAGATGTTATTGACTCAGAGCAGAGTCTACTCGAGTTTCGATTGGCACTTAGTCGTGCTCGGGCTGATGCAGTTATCGCCCGTGCGAAATTGCAACAGTTAGCCGGTGGTTTCAGTGAAACGGGAAATTAGGAAATGAAAACAATAAAAGTATTCTTACTGACTCTCTTGCTCTCTGTTTTTCTAAACACAGTGAGTGCTCAGGAGCACGAGGGACACGAACCGAAACAAGCCGATGCTGTACACGCGGGTGACCATGTCTCTCATCCAGAAGATGGCGAGCAGAAAGCGGGCGCAACGATATGGACTTGCTCTATGCATCCGCAGATTCACTTACCAAAGCCTGGCAAATGTCCCTTGTGCCATATGGACTTAATTCCCGTTGCTGCAGGTCATGGAGGAGATGATGAATCAAGTGCGAGCAGTCTTACGCTGAGTGAGCGAGCGAAAATACTTTCCGAGATAGAGGAGAGTGTTGTAGAGCGCAAATGGGTCACGAGAGATGTTCGATTAGTGGGCACGATCAACTACGACGAATCACGGGTCAAGCATATAACGGCGTGGGTGCCTGGACGTATTCAACGGATGTTCGTTGACTATACTGGCATCCAGGTCAACGAAGATGACCATATGCTTACCGTGTATAGCCCCGAGCTTATTTCTGCCCAGGAAGAACTTATTCAAGGCGCCCGCTCTCTCGGAAGGATCGGAAAGGGAGGAAGCGACTTGGTTAAAACATCTACCCGCCGCACCCTTTCAGCGGCGAGAGAAAAACTAAAGCTACTCGGATTATCTGGCCGCCAAGTAAAGCAAATCGAGCAAAGGGGTAGTGCAGAAGACGATGTGGTTATCTACGCTCCGATGAACGGCACGGTAGTAGAGAAGCATGTTAGTGAAGGGATGTATGTCAAGGAAGGAACTCGCCTATACACTGTAGCCGATTTAACTCACCTTTGGTTGACACTCGACGCTTTTGAGTCCGACTTATCATGGATTAGCTACGGCCAGGAAGTTTCGTTCCGTGCAGCGGCGCTACCAGGGGAGGAGTTTGGTGGAATTGTTTCTTTTGTCCAGCCATTCTTGGATTCAAACTCGAGAACGGTAGAGGTTAGAGTAAACGTTGCGAATACAGATAAGCGGCTTAAACCGGGGATGTTCGTCACGGCGAATGTACAGTCGCAGGTTGATAGCGAAGCGACTCTCATCACTCCTTCGTTTTTTGGTAAATATATTTGTCCAATGCATCCGGAAGTGGTTTCCGATGAAAAAGGAAGCTGCAGTATCTGCGGTATGACGATGCTCGAGGCTGAGGAACTCCCGTTTGTCGGTGGCAGATCTAAACGAGGATCGAAGCCCCCGTTAGTTATTCCAGCTTCTGCTCCTTTACTTACTGGAGAGCGCGCCGTGGTCTACGTAAAAGATCCTACGAAGAACACCTACCAAGGTCGAGAGATCGAGCTGGGTCCCAAGGCTGGCAAACACTACGTTGTAATGTCCGGTCTTGAGGAAGGGGAAATCGTCGTGAGCCGAGGGGCATTCACAATAGATGCGGATCTTCAAATACGTGGTTCGCAGAGCATGATGAATCCAGTCGCCGGTTCCGCACTAACTGGCCATAGCGGACATTAGGAGTTAGCTGAAATGAATAGC
>CAYGNZ010000653.1:0-1281 GCA_964351345.1 uncultured Bdellovibrionales bacterium
CGACGGCCTCAACCGTACTTGCGAGATGCGCTTCCTCTTCTGCCGGCACAAAGGAGGCGGTTCCGTAGACATCCTCAAGAAGCTCCGGACGCTCACTGCTCAAGCGCAGCAATGCACTTTTCACTTTTTTCTTCAGCTCAGAACTCAGACCTGCGCGGGCACTAATAAGGTGCGTTGGAACCCCAGGCGTACGCGCAAGCACGCGAACGGCCTTACGCTGTTCTTCGGAGAGGTATTTTGATGACTTAGGACCTTCGACCACATAGTAGCTCACGGCAGCAACGTCCCCGCGGCCGGCAAGCACTTCTTCAATCGCCTTCGTATAGCTGCCGCCGAAACTCACCGAGCGAAACGCAGATTTCGGGTCCTGCTTCGGTGTGAGCAAATTTTCATCTACAAGCCGTGAGTACGCAAACACATAGCCTGAGGTGCTTGTCGCGCTCGTAAACACCATTCGCAGATTTTTCGCCTGCGCAACAAGATCATTGATATCTTTTAGCGGACTGTCTTTTGCTACGACAAACACGGAATCGTACTCCGTACGAAGCGCCCCCTTGTTGTCCTCGCGCTGCTCAACAAGGAGCATTTCGGCATCCCCGTCCCGCCGCGCCAAAAGAAACGGCAGAGAGCTCGTATAGGCGAAATCCGCTTTGCGGCTCCCAAGCGCCTGCACAGACGCCGAGTAACCGCTGGGCACCTGCGTACGTACCGGCATACCAATCTCTTTACTTAAGAACTCGGCGACTTTGTCAGCCGCTGCCTTTATCTCGTCGGGGTTCTTTTGTTTTTGAAATACAAAGACAAGCTCTTTCGGATCTTCAGCTCGGGCTGAAGCACCTCCAATAATCGGACTCCACACACATAAGGCGATTAAGACGAAGACCTGAACGGCTGATACTCTTTTACTCATACGCAACACTCTCTCCGGATCTAAGAAATCCCTCGCCGTAGTGCCAAACCAAGCGGGGGATTATTGTTTTAGCTGTGGCAATCGACATACCACATCTTTGCTCGATATGCCAAACAAAGACATGATTATACATAATCGTCGCGGAAATGCGTTTAAGCGGCTGCAAATAATTACTTTTTTAAGGGACGACCGATCGCCGTTCGATTATCGGGAATTTTCCAGTGCGGGCGCTTGTTTCAGACGCAGCAGGAAGCGCAGGCCATAGCGAATGCTGAAAAATGCGCAGGGAGACCGTTCTGCAGCCGCTTAGATCAAAGCGTGGCGTTTCATCGCCTCTCGAGCGACTTCGCGATCATCAAACTGATGGCGCA
>CAYGNZ010000653.1:1291-1976 GCA_964351345.1 uncultured Bdellovibrionales bacterium
CGTGAACCTCTTGGTACGGCTCATGACCCTTGCCGGCAATTAAGACGACATCTCCCGGCTTTGCTTCCGAAACGGCAAAATCAATCGCTTCCCGACGATCACAGATTGTTTTCCACTCGCAGTTATTCGACTCCGCACCCTTTTTCATCCCGGGAACAATATTTTCAATAATCTTGTTCGGATCCTCAGTTCTAGGATTGTCAGAGGTTGCGATTGCAAAGTGCGAACGCTCAGCGACGGCCTGCCCCATCAGCGGGCGCTTCCCGCGATCTCGATCGCCGCCGCAGCCAAAAACAGTAATCAAACGCTTCTCGCAAAGCGGCAAGAGGGAGTCCTGCACGTTGATTAGTGCATCAGGCGTGTGCGCGTAGTCTACAAAAACATGCACATCGCTCTCGGCGACACGCTCCAAACGACCGGGCACTGTGGTAACCGCGGCAAGCGCCTTGCGAATGTCTTCAATAGAAGTGCCATGAGCCGATAAGTACGCGACCGCAGCGAGCACGTTGCTAATGTTGTATTCGCCAACCAAGCGAGTCTCAAGCTCGAACGTAGTTCCGTCAACCCGGACTGCCAAGGTGCTGCCGCGCAAACTCGGCTGCGCTTCTACCAAGGAGGCGAAGGCTTCGGCTCCTTTGCTCGAATACGTCTTGACCTGAATCGAAGAAGCACTATCAGCCTGCAA
>CAYGNZ010000654.1:0-1973 GCA_964351345.1 uncultured Bdellovibrionales bacterium
CTGCAAGAAAATATAATACGAGCTCTGATCGTGGTTGCTCAGATACTCAAACTTGGGTTCTTGGTCGAGCTCAAAGAGGGGGGTTTTTTCGAGTACTTTTCGCACGCCGGCGCTTTGGCGCAATTGTTGCGCGGCGTGTTGCACTGCCGTGACGAGTTCCTCGGCCGGGGCACCCGAGAATACAATCACTAGAGAGTTCGGCGTGCCAAAGTGCTGAGCAAAATCGATAAAGTTCTCTACCTCAGGAAGCGTCTGGTCGATGAGGTCTAAATTTGATGTTTTTAGTGATAGTTTTTGGGCAGACGCTATGGCCAAGGCAGACAATAGAAATGCGATCAAAATCGCAGTTCGTGGCCTAGAAATACAAAAATCGGTGAACAGGTTAGTGATTCGCAAGGAGCTATCCAAAAAAATCGTGTGAGGCACGGCGGTGTGGCGTCACAGTTTGCGCCAAAACAGTCTCTGACCCAAGAGTAAAAACCTCGGGCAGAGTAAAATCATACTGTTTTTAAGCGCGGGTAACAGTTAAAACAGATGGGGCATATGTAGTAACTTCAGATAATGCTCTTGATTTCAAACGTTTAGCTATTCTTCGAGTAGGCGTATTTTTTGGCCAATGGGACGTCTTTACGTCACAATTGAAGCTGAAGTTAATCCAAAAAGCTGAGACACTAGCGTTACGAAGGAGAATTGGAGATGGAAGTAGTTTCAGATGCGGAGCTAGTGGCAATCACCAGGGCCTACAAATCGGGTTTAGAACTACACCCCGACACGGAGCCCAATTTGCTAGAGCTACTGGGAAGCGCAGTGGAGAATCCAGGCGGACTCATTCGAGCGCAGATTGCCTACAAAATATTGATACAACATCACGCAAGTCCAGAACTCTCGCTGAAGGTCGCAACGGCGATAGAGTATTTCCACCTCTCTTCACTTATTCTTGACGACCTTCCCTGTATGGACAATGCGGATTTGAGGCGAGGACGCCTGAGCGCGCATCGGGAATTTGGCGAAGCCACAGCCATACTTGGTAGCTTGGCCTTACTGAACCGAGCATATGCATTGCTCTACGGCGCGATTTCTCAACTTCCTGCCGCAACTCACGGGCGAGCGGTAAGGCTCCTTGAGCAATGTCTTGGTGCCAGCGGCTTGGTCGGCGGGCAGGCACTCGATCTCGCGTGCAATAGTGCATCGCTTGGGAGCGAGGAGATTCTTAAGATTGCGCTTGGAAAAACAGGAGCGCTGTTCGATCTCACTTTTCTGCTTCCTGCAATTGTTGGGGGTGTGCCGATTCAGGAATACCAGCGACTTTCTAAATTTTCTAGTCTAGTGGGCATTGTCTATCAGTTACTTGATGATTTCAAAGATGTGCGAGGTGGAAGTCTCAGTGGAGAATCGGGCAAAAGCCCAAGAGATGAGGAATTATCGAGAGCAAATGCAGTGCTCTTTTACGGAGAGCAAGCGGCCGAGGCCTACTTACTTAGGTTGCTCAGAGTTACAAGAAAAGTATGCAGTTCTCTATCCTCACATGACAGTCGGTGGGTCTTCCTGGGTAGCCTCCTAGAGCGATTTGAAACGCAAGGAGAAAAACTTGTCCACAGTGGGAAGGATGAGGCGCTTGATCTGAAATACAGCTCCCGGGCGTATCATGCACAGTATAGTAACGGCTAGAGTTCGCGCTCATAGCCTTGGCTGGCTCGTGCTGGCCAATCTCGTTGGTGTCCTACTCGCCGCCCTACTTTTGTTTCCAGAGGCGAATTCTCTGCTCGCGCCGTATACGTACGGCCGTTGGATGCCATTGCATCTTAACTTTCATCTCTATGGCTGGATGAGCATCCCGCTGTTGGGAGTGCTCTTCCTTTGGTATCTGGACTCAAGCAAACAAGCAGGCCGAGTTGCCCACCTCGTACTTTGTCTGTGGAGCGCGACCTTGTTCCTGGGCGGGGTTTCCTGGCTCTCAGGAAAAGCCAGCGGAA
>CAYGNZ010000655.1:0-1973 GCA_964351345.1 uncultured Bdellovibrionales bacterium
TGCACCTCAAGTGCTGTACTCAATGATTTGGGCTTAGAACTCGACCGACTATCTATTTTGGATACTGAATACGATCACATTAGCCGAGCATTTGCTTCTAGTGAATCTGACGTAAAGGGACTTCTTTGGTTTCCTCACTGCGAACTGAATTTAGTATTTAATAACACTACTACTTTCGGTGTAATGAATCACCAGAGCCCTACCCGGGAAACGCTACTATTTATTCATAAGAAGTGGGCAAAGAATCGGAAACTTATCACAGCCTTAAAACTTGCGTTTATCTATGCTTGGAAGGTTCTAAGAATCAATAGCGAAATACGTGCTCAAGTAATAGAAAGAATCTGCTCCGACCAGAATTACGTTAGAATGTTACTAGAAACGGCTGGACTGGAAGTACTACGGAAAATCCCTCCGCCGGGCTTTGAGCCATTTCCTTCTGTAAAAAGCCTCTAACTAACAATTAAAATAGTTTACTGGGGACCGCAGGTCCAAAGTCCCCACACCTCGCTCGCTCTCAATGGGTCATTTAACGGCCCATTTCGTCGTTATTCTGAAAACAATTCTGAAAACAAGTAATGAATCAACGCCGCTAGTCCTGTGCGAGTCTCGAACCTGCGAAGTTCCGAAAAGAACACAAGTAGTCGAGGACTCAATCATGAACGCAATAGAGACTCCGAACGAGCTTTTGACCAAAGAAGCCCAGGATTTTGCGAAAGCCATTGCTTATCGCTTCTACCGCAAATATCAGAAAGTGGGCATAGAAGTAGATGAAATTCTCGCAATTGCCTTATTCGCACTTTGTGAAGCGAGCCGAAGGTTCAATTCCGCTCGAGGCACAAGCTTCACAACATTTGCATACCTACGAATTCGCGGCGAAATATTCGATTCAATTCGCAACACAATCGCTCATCAGACCATTCCTCTCGACGGACAAATTGAAGGCTCAACTCTCAGTAATGATTTCAGCACGAATTTGAACACCACATACTCTTTGTGCCCAGCAGAACGTTACGAGCAAAAACAACGAATGCAACGAATTCAGACTTGTCTGCGCATGCTTCCAGTAAACGAACAAAGCATACTGATTCAAAAATACTTCTACGACTATACTCACGACAAAATTGGCAGCAACGTCGGAGGTCGCTCAAAGTCATGGGTATCAAAGCTCCACACCCGTGCATTGGAAAACATGAAACAGCAGCTACTAGAATCTTGAGTCGACAGCGTCCTGCGTAGGTTATCGAACGCCGATAGTGCATCGCATTTGCAAAGACTTTTAATCCGAGCACAAGCGCTGCCCCACCGTAACAACTTCGCAATTTCCATACCCGTCGTTTTTCTCCCTAATTTTCTCAACAACTAAATTCAAAGTTCTCCGAAAACATCCATATACGTTTTGAAAATGACTCAAGTTCGAACATTCCACTCGCTAGGAAGGAACAACGTTATGGAAACTACACTCAACGCGGATAAGAAACCGGAGAACTCGTTTTGCTCTCGTCCATTTGATTCTGGACGAGTAACACTTTCAGAAATTGCCAGTTCAGAGCTACGCGTCGGTTTATGGGCTTTTATCTCAGAGGCCAAACCAGAAAAACATTTCGACTACAGAAAGGCCCCTCGACTTTGCGCTGAAATTGCTGAACTACGTCAGTCATATTTAGAGAAAGAACCGGGATTCTTCGTTCTTACAGAGCTAGATACACTCTTTCACTCTACAGAAGAGCTTCAAGCAGCTTTTCGTGTCATTTCGAATATAGTCGGTGAAATCGTACCTCAGCACTCCGATGGAAGTGACCTTAGAGAGGTAAAAGACCGCGGTATTTCGATTCAACAGCACGCTAACGCAAGATACTCTGACGGTAAACACGGGGGTGAATTCCACACGGACGGAGCTCAATACGGGATGCCTGTGCCCTCCTATATCGGCTTGATGTGCAGACGACGAACGAAACTCGTGGGCGCACTTCAAC
>CAYGNZ010000656.1:0-1965 GCA_964351345.1 uncultured Bdellovibrionales bacterium
CAATCTCAAGGGTGCTTCGCAGGTCTGCTTCGTTGAGGGGTTTGACGAGAAAGCCAAAGGGCTCCACTTTCTTTGCTCTGGCGAGAGTCTCTTCGTCCGAGTGGGCGGAGCAAAAAACGACGGGTACTCGGAGCGTTTCCCAAAGATATCGAGCTGCGGCAATGCCGTCCATCGGGCCCTTAAGGACGATATCGACAAGCGCGAGTGAGGGCTGCTCCTTTTCGCTGAGCGCGATGGCTTCTTCGGCGCTCTCGGCAATTCCGCAGACTTGATAGCCGAAGGACGAAATGTACCGAGTGATGAGCGCCGCGATAGCCGGTTCGTCTTCAATTACTAAAATAGTCGCTTTCTGCATTAAACGGAGTCTAGATCAGCGCGCGCTCAGACGCTAAGGCGTTTACGAGCAAGGCCAAGAAAAATTAAATGGATTGTTCGTGTTTACTTTAATTCTAGGAATTTCAGACCCTTGTGGAGCTGGAGCTTTCTGCCGTCTGAGCGATTAGAGAAAAATATCGGAGGGAGTGATCAAGATCATCGAGATCTAGGACACTTTGGACGACCAGCACACTTTGCAGATAAAGACCAAGGAGGAATCTCTTGTCTATCACTCAACGGACCGTAAACCCATTCCATGCCGGCTCAACGGTATTTGCCTGTCGGGCGCCCGGAAAAAACAAGTGGAAGTTTGCCGAGGAATTACAGGACCTGAGAAAAAGCGCGGAGAGGGCTGCAAAGATGTTGGGTTTTCCTGTGAAGATTTTTCGTGTTGTTTCTGCTGGGGAGCGGGCTCGTCCCGATTCATTTTTGATTGTGCGTCGAGTGGTCGGAGTACAAAAAAACGGCGAGCAGGATATAGAATGGGCGCTTGTTGAAACAGAGGAAGCTGCAAGAACACTGCGTGATGTGAGTCACGGCCCAACCCCCTATCTTCCCTTAAAAATCGAAGAAACACTTAATCCCGAATAATCGCTCGCGCTGCCGCACGCGTTTCAGCCTCATCATTCTCCTGGTCGCATAGGTGCTCCTCAGGTTACAGTACCTACTTGAGGGAAACCCTGCTATGGCCTTATCAAGGGGAAAAAAATCAAATACATATTGGTGGGAATCCTTATCCGATAAAGATCTCCTCGATCAGCGATTCTGCGATCTGAAACTTGGTTTTAAGGGAACGATGCTTGAGCGCCGCACGCAGCGGCTGTGGGGGGAGCTCGAAGCGCGCGGCTTCCGATTCAAACCCCACTTCTGGTTATCTACCGAATGGTTTGCGCCGGATGATGCACCCGGAATCGCACTCCCGTTTTACTTAGCCCATTCCCGTCTGGCTCAACTTGAGCGCCGCATGGTTTTTGAAGTAGAGGGGCGCACTGAGTCTTCGTGTTTGAAGCTGCTGCGGCATGAAACCGGACATGCGATTGATACTGCGTATCAGCTGCATCGAAGAAAACGGTATCGAGACTTATTCGGCAGAGCATCTAAAACGTATCCGACTCATTATACTCCAAAGCCGTACAGCCGCAGCTACGTGCTTCATCTTGATCTTTGGTACGCCCAGGCTCATCCGGTAGAAGATTTTGCTGAAACATTTGCTGTTTGGTTTAGCAGCCCTAAGACATGGAAGCGGCGTTACAAAGGGTGGAAGGCGCTGCGTAAGCTCGAATATATGGATGAGTTGATGCAAGAAATCCGCGGCGAAAAACCGAAGAACCGCTCCCGCAAAACGGTGGACCCGCTTTCAAAACTGCGAATGACTCTTCGGGAGCACTATGATCGAAAACTAGAACGATATGGGCTTGAAGATAAGGCCTTCTACGATCAAGAGCTTCGTCGTTTATTTCCTTCGACGACACCCAACTCAGGGCAGCCTGCCTCAGTATTTTTGCGCAAGAACCGCAAGGAGATTCGCAGTATCGTTTCTCGCTGGACCGGTGAATATCCGTACACGGTGGATGAAATACTTCAGCAAAT
>CAYGNZ010000657.1:0-1953 GCA_964351345.1 uncultured Bdellovibrionales bacterium
CAATGGAAGCAGTGCTCGCTCGCATGGGTCACTCCGTAAAGAAGTGTGAGAACGGCAAGGAAGCGCTTGAAGCAATTGAAGCAAGCAAGCCAGACCTCATCGTCTCCGATATGCGTATGCCTGAAATGGGCGGAATGGAACTACTCGCCGCTGTTCGTGAGAGCCATCCAATGCTGCCCGTGGTGATGATCACGGCCTACGGAACAATTGAGCAAGCCGTTGATGTGATGAAGAATGGCGCGTTTGACTTTGTGACCAAGCCATTTTCTGCCGAAGACCTTGAGCAGGTCGTTGTGCGTGCCTTGAATCCTTCAAAGCGGGCAACCGCAAAGCAGGAGACGAAAGAGGAACGGAAGAGCTCAATTGCGATTGTCACCAATGACCAAGCTTTTAAAAGCGTGTTGGAGATTGCAATTAACGTCGCTCAAAGTTCTGCGAGCGTGCTAGTGCAGGGTGAATCGGGAACAGGTAAAGAGCTTATCGCGCGCCTGATCCATAACTCAAGCCAGCAAGCCACCGGCCCATTTGTCGCGGTAAACTGTGCGGCATTGCCGGAGAATCTGTTAGAAAGTGAACTCTTTGGTCACGAGAAGGGCTCGTTTACCGGCGCGCACACGATGAAAACCGGTAAATTTGAACAAGCCAATGGCGGTACGATTCTCCTTGATGAAATCTCAGAGATGGAGCTGCCGCTACAAGCAAAGCTTCTTCGAGTGCTCCAAGAGCGAGAGGTCGACCGTATTGGTGGACAGAGACCGATTCCAGTGGATGTGCGCGTGGTCGCTACTACCAACCGAGATATTCGCAAGTCTGTTGCAGACGGGGATTTTCGGGAAGACTTGTACTACCGTTTAAATGTAATCCCACTCTACGTTCCTGCCTTACGCAATCGTAAGGGAGATGTGCAGCTTTTGCTGGAGCATTTTGTCCGTCAGGCTGCGGGAGGGGAGTCAAAACGAGTTACTCCGAAGCTAATTAGCGATTTGGAGAAGTATTCTTGGCCCGGAAACGTTCGGGAATTACAAAACGCTTGTGAACGAGCAGTCCTGCTTGCCAAGGGTGATGAACTAGAGGCGCAGCATTTTCTCCTTGGGGCTCTATCCCAAGATCAGCTCAGCGAATCCTCAGGAGACGGTTTACGACTCCACTCAGGACTAAGCGTAGCTGAAGCTGAGAAGCGACTGATTTTCGAAACACTGCGATCAACAAATAACAACAAAACCAAAGCCGCAGAGCTACTCGGGATTAGTATCCGAACTCTGCGTAACAAACTCCATGAGTATAAAGACCTACAAGCGCCAAGTGCCTAAGGCTTGACGCGACTGATGGTATTTTGGCTCAGGAGGCAGAGAAAGCGAATTAATAGTTGTTGTAAATATAGAGGCTTAGCGAATCTGAAGGAAAATTGTGTCGGGAATTTGTAAGGCACAGAACTTGCGTAATCACTTGATGCAGAAAGGTGACACTCGCAATTCTGTCTGAGACACAGGAGAAAACTATGAAGCTATTCGACAACACGTTTAGTGCGATTGAGAAGAAGATGGATCTTCATCTTCGACGTCATGCGTTGCTCTCGAGTAACCTGGCCAACTCTGAGACGCCAAACTATACCGCTCGAGATTTAGACTTTGCTGGAGAACTCAAGCAAGCCTTGGGGCATGAAACCTCAACACTAAAGAAAACAAATTCTCGCCATATGGACCTTAGCTCGGCCCAGGGCTCCCACGTCATTCTTGATCAAACCATGCCTGTTGGAGCAGATGGGAATAATGTGGATCTTGACCGAACCGTAGGCCGTATCTCTACCAACGCTCGTGGCTACACCGGAGCAGCAAACCTCTTGCAGATGAAGTTGAGAATTCTGCGAATGGCTGCACGTGGACGAGGAGGATTCTAGAGATGTTTGAAAAGATTTTTGATATCTTTTTTAAGTGGGTTGAAACAAATTATCCT
>CAYGNZ010000658.1:0-1949 GCA_964351345.1 uncultured Bdellovibrionales bacterium
CGCTCGGCAATCTTGAACAAGCAAATGCCGTGGCAGGTGCGAAGCTGCATTTCGAGCAGCTTGATCTCTGTGATGAGCGACTAGAAAAAGTCGTGCGCGATTTCGCGCCAGAGACGGTGTTTCATTTTGCCGCCCAGATGAATGTGCGCCGCAGCGTGGAAGACCCCGCTGATGATGCGCGCACCAATGTTGAAGGAACGGTGCGTTTACTTGAAGCCGCTCGACTTGCAGGCACCCACAAGATTCTCTTCGCTTCCACTGGCGGTGCAATCTACGGCACCCAGGAACAATTCCCCGCAGCAGAGGAGCATCCCACTCGTCCAAAAGCGCCGTATGGAATCAGCAAGCGGGCAGGGGAGTTGTATCTGGATTTTTACGGGCGTGACTACGGCATGCGCACCGTCGCCCTGCGCTTAGGAAATGTCTACGGACCGCGCCAGAATCCTAAAGGTGAGGCAGGGGTCGTCGCAATTTTTGCCACGCGTTTGCTGAATAAGGAAACGCTTCGTATTAATGGTGACGGAACGCAAACAAGAGACTTTGTCTATGTGGCCGATGTGGCCGACGCCTTTCTTAAGTTTCTTGATCAAGACCACGGCTCAGGCTTTAGCGAATTTAATGTCGGCTGCGGAGAAGAGGTTTCGGTGCTCGATATTGTCGATGCGCTTAAAGCTGCCGCAATTGAACTCGATGTCATTCCAAAAGACGGCAGTGGGTTTGTAACTGAGTTTGGTCCAGCGCTTGCCGGAGAGCAGCTCCGCAGCGTGATTAGCCCAGAGAAGATTAAAAAGGAATTAAGCTGGTCGGCAGAGGTTAGCCTACGCGAAGGGCTTGTTCGAACGTTAGGGAGTTTCCTCGAGCAAGGTGACAGAGCAAAGTAGAATTCGCAATTTTTCCATCATCGCACATATAGATCACGGCAAGTCCACTCTTGCTGACAGGATCTTATCGCTCACAGGCGCGGTTTCTGACCGAGAACTTGGCGAGCAAATGCTTGATGATATGGACATCGAACGGGAGCGGGGTATTACCGTAAAATCCCGCTCGGTCTGCGTTCCTTACAAAGCAAAAGATGGCCAGACCTACTCCCTGGCCCTAATTGATACCCCCGGGCACGTTGATTTCACCTATGAAGTATCGCGAAGTCTTGCGGCTTGTGAAGGAGCCTTGCTGGTAGTAGATGCCGCCCAAGGGGTGCAAGCTCAGACCGTGGCCAACGTCTATACCGCGATTGAAAACGATCTCGAGATTATCCCGGTGCTCAACAAAACTGACCTGCCCACGGCTGATGTGGAGATGGTCAAAAAAGAGATCGAGGAGATTATCGGCATTGATGCCAGTGATGCGATTTGTGTTAGTGCGAAGACAGGCGCAGGCGTTCCCGAGCTACTTGAAGCAATTGTCCAGCGCATCCCACCACCAAAGGGAGATAGAGAAGCTCCGCTCAAGGCATTACTCTTTGATAGCTGGTTTGATACCTACCAAGGTGTAATTTGTCAGGTGCGAGTATTCGAAGGTGAGCTTGATGAGCGCTCGCGAGTGAAGTTTATGCAAACACTCGCTGAGTATGACGTGCATCGACTAGGAAAGTTTAATCCCGCGCCCTTCCGAGTTGATAAACTCTCTGTTGGCGAAGTAGGCTTTATTTCTGCCAGCGTGAAAACTATTTCTGACGCAAAAGTCGGCGACACTATCACGCTCCCCAAAAATCCCACACCCGAACCGCTTGCAGGTTTCGAGGAAATTAAGCCTTTCGTTTTTTCTGGTCTTTATCCAGCCGAGTCAGACGACTATCAAGACCTGCGGGAAGCACTGGAGAAGCTTCAACTTAACGACGCTGCCTTAACCTTTGAGCCTGAAACATCAACCGCGCTCGGTTTTGGTTTCCGTTGCGGGTACCTCGGCTTACTCCACATGGAAATCGTCCAAGAGCGGCTTGAGCGCGAATT
>CAYGNZ010000659.1:0-450 GCA_964351345.1 uncultured Bdellovibrionales bacterium
ATCAACATAAAGCATATGGTCATACCTGGAATCCTCCCGAGTATGGGTATCTCTCTTTACTGTATTCGGAATTGCCGGACCTACTACTCGTTGGTCTGGCGTTGTGCCTGCTACTGAGCATCTATTGTCTTTTCCAGCGGCGTGAGAAAAGTAAGGAGATTGTAGTTTGTCTTCAGATTCTTGCGGGTACGATTGCATGGATCGCCCCGCTCTCCTTCTCCTCGAAACAAACCTTACGCTACGTTATGCCGGTATTACCGGGTCTGTACCTGCTGGCTGCTTGGTCATATTTTCGCGCCTTGAGATTTATTACCTCCTCGAAGCGTTTTTCCGTGTTTCATGAAAAGCCTGCATTTTCTTTGGTTTTTCTTTTATTAATTGTCACCGCTCAACTCGCATCGACCACGAGCTGGTTTCCGAATTTCAATCTTTTTTACAACTCATTCTCCG
>CAYGNZ010000659.1:478-1945 GCA_964351345.1 uncultured Bdellovibrionales bacterium
AAGCGGGACTCGCAGTCGCGGGAATTAACCCCACACTTGAGTATTTGCATTCGCAAAAAGCCTTTGGTCAGCAAGATAAAGTACTCGTAGCTGTCGCCGGAGATCCGGCCCTGCTCAACGCACAATCAGAACGCTTGTTCCGAGAGAAGAATCGGCTGACGTTTGTAGGGGAGCAGATGATCGGAAGTGATTTTCTTCTTGTGTTTCCTCAGTTTAAACAAAGACTGCATACGACCTGGGCAAAGTCACTTGCCCAAACAGTCCCCGCTTACGAATATCGATTCAAGGATGTCACACTCCTCTCATTACACCGCGCACCAGAGCCGAACTATCCAGACTCAGACAATCGTTTCTTCCTTCCTGCAGTCGATACGCATCGCCTGGTGGGCAGGGAAATAGCCATTCCTCAAAACGACTCCAAGACCGCTCGATCCCATGATGTCTTGCTTGCGCCTGGCAAAGATCAACGCGGTTTTATGATTATGGGTGAGTCTCCTCGATTTCTGCCAGGCCGCTATCAAGCGAAGTACCTACTCAAGCTACCTGAATCACCGCTGGCAGACTCCTCGCTGGGAGCAGAGCGCTACGCGGTTCGGTTAGAGTTCGGACGCTGCACATCAATAGTGGTCTTGGGAGAACTCTCCAAAGACCACTATTCTGAATACCCCGTCGACTGTGACTTCTCCTCCCCTGTTCGCGCTCAGCTTCGAGCGTATTGGTTTGGCGCAATTCCCTTACAGTTCGCAGGTATTTTTGTCGAACAGCGTGATGCCTCAGCCAGTGATGTCTCTGTAGAGGACATCAAGTAGACTGACGCGCAATTTGTTGGGAAAGAAAGGTGAGTACTTTTTCTAACACCGAATGCTCACTGCCGAGCAACGAAGAAAGCTCTACGACAACGTCGACATGGTCAAGTTCATCGAAAATTCCTAGTTGTATCTCCCCCCCGCGAAGCTCAACTTGCCGATGCATGCTATCGAGGTTTACCTTTCCGACCACATCATCTTTAAGTCCGTAAATCAAAAGCATTGGTGGTTGAGAGCCATCGACGTAGCTCGCAGGCATTGCCGTGGAGACATCCGGATGAGCTGGTGAGAAATAGTCTACATACTTCGGCTCATAGGGTTTGAAGTCATAGGGCCCCGCGAGTCCGACAAATCCTGAAATGAACTCTCGGGATATCGACTCTTTCTGCAGGAAGCGAGGATTCGTACAGAGCATCGCACCGAGATGCCCGCCCGCAGAATGGCCTGAAACAAAAATGTGGCGTTTCTCTTCACCGATCTGTTGCTCATTTTCTAGCACCCAGCGAATTACTTTCGCTCCATCTTCAACCGCAGTCGGATACTTGTACTGAGGGTACTTCGCATAATCAGGAATCACTGCGACAAACCCGTTTGAGGTAAAGGCCTCTGCAACAAAGTCGTATTCGTCCTTCGAACCAGAACTCCATCCTCCGCCATAAAA
>CAYGNZ010000660.1:0-1943 GCA_964351345.1 uncultured Bdellovibrionales bacterium
AGCTCGCAAGCCGGACATTTCATACCGCAGTCGTCCTCTGAAAAACCTTTGTTCTGTCAACCAAGAACAATATTCCTGGTCGGTATCCCCCTACAGGTACACTTACCTGCAAGCCTCACATTATCCCAGAAGACAAACACCAACTCGGTAGGTCTTCAGTGGTGAGCAGCGTTTAGCTGCTTGTTGTTAGTAGGATAGTTCCGGCGGCGAGAATACACGCGGTCTCCGTACGAAGGCGTGTAGAGCCAAGTGAAACAGCCGAAAAGTGGCGGCTAAAAGCTAGATCGATCTCAGATCGCTCGAATCCACCTTCCGGACCTACTAATACATAGGTTTCGTCACTTTTGAGGGTTTTCTCAAGCACAGCCCCCGACATTCTCTCGGCCCTGGGCTGCTTTGTGAAAAAGTCTGTGATTTTAGGCGTTTCGCTTAGGTCCCCTTGCCCTGGGAGCAGGCAAATTAGACGATTTTCCGTGGATTTTCCCCCATCAGGCAATTCTGCCAGTGCCTCAGGAAGCCCGGAATAGAACTCAATCTTGGTCACGGTGTCAGACAGCGACTGTTTAAGGGCGGCATCACGGACCCGCATCATCCTGGCGAGGCGCTTCTCTCGTTCCTCTTTTTTGAGCATTCGAGCGCTGCGTTCGGCGTTGAAAAAACGGATTGCGCTTACGCCGAGCTCAACGGCTTTTTCGACAATCACGTCAGCGACTGCAAACTTCGGCGCGCCAACAATCAGTGTGACCTGCGTTTGAGTCGACTTCGCTCGCGGCTCAGAGAGACGTATCGCACATCTCGAAGAGTCGGTTTCCTCAAGGACGCCAAGAAATACTTGTCCCGAGCTTGGACAAAGAATTTCGCATTGAGCTCCCTGCCGCATTCGCAGTACGGAAACGATATGGTGCGATTCAGATTTGGAGAGTCCGATGATTATTTGACTGAGCGCTTGTTGCGCGAGGGGGTCACCCTTACGCCAGTCATCAAGAATTTTTGCCAGCGGGGAGTTTTCGGAAAGAAGAGGTTCCGGGCTGAGAAAGCGGGGGAGTTGCTCAGGCGACGTGCTCACCACGGCGTTCTCTCGATCTGTGGGGCTAACGACTAAGGCGGTTAGAGAAAAGTGTCCTCATCCCGCCGCTACGCGCACAGGAAAGAAGCTCTAGCTGATGGTCATCGCACGTAGGCGATCTTCGACCATTCCTATTCTATCAATACCGATGAAACGCTCTTCACCAATCACGATAGTAGGTGTCTCGTAGACTTGTAGCTTTCTTCCGCGCTTGTAGATTCCACGAACTCGCTCGCGAGTGTCGGTAGTGTTGATTCGACCGGAGAACTCATTGGGATCGATATCAAGGTCATCGCAGAGTTCCACGAAGAAGGACTGATCATTTGGGTCCTCACCTTCACCCCACCAGCGATGGAACATCTTGATGTTGTAGTCGAAAACTAGTTCAAGGTCGCTTGCAACCACTGCCCCACGGATACTCTTCTCAGGATCAAACTCGTTTTCTGGCCAGTCGCCTTTCATCACAAGCGGCATTTCCATCGCCTTGGCGAGCCGAACTACGTCTTCCTTCACATAGCTTGCACGGTCTGAGGGCCAGGAGGAGCTTTGAAAGTTCTTACCAGAAGCTTTTGCCGAAAATGGCTGCCAGAGCACTTTTATGTCGAACTTCGTCTCGATTTGAGACAAGCGGTCGATGGCGAGGTAAGAGTAGGGGCACTGAAAAGAGTAAAATATTTCAATTGTTTGAATCATGAGAGAATTCTACACAAATATCGTGGTGTACCGAGAAATAAAAGACGGTCTTTTCTTACCTTATCTCAACGGAAAGTCAATAATATACTCATCACACTATAAATTTCGGCCTTTGGCCGAAGTGAAAAGGAGATGAGTATTGCCGAGCGCCAGCGGGAGAAAAATATACTGCTCCCAAAAGGGG
>CAYGNZ010000661.1:0-1941 GCA_964351345.1 uncultured Bdellovibrionales bacterium
AGGGGTATCGGCGGCGCATCATTCATACTCTCTCTCACGAGTTTAGAACGCCCTTAGTATCGATTAATACCGGAACAGAACTCCTCTTGGAGCAGCATAAGAATCTTGCTGATGAGCAGGTGAGTCGCTTGTTGGAGTCGGTTCTTCGAGGAGGTCAGCGGCTGGAACGGCTCGTCGATGACTTTATGCTCTTGCAGCAAATTGATCTCGGACATGCGCAGCGCACATGCGATATGTATCGCCGACGCACGCCGGTGCAGGTTATGATCGATACGGCGATTGACTGCTTCGCCGAAACCTTAATTGCAAATACGCCCTTAGAGATTGACTTGGTCCTGCCCGAGGAAAACATTCTCGAGATGCTGCATGTCAGTGTGTATGACGTTCAGGTAATAAACATTCTGCAACGTTTGCTGAGCAATGCGCATAAATTCGGCGGCGCACACAAAGCAATCAGCATAGAATTCGGGCTTGAAGATTCGGAAGTATATATCAGCGTAAGCGACAATGGTCCGGGGATGCAGATTGACGGCGAAACAAATGAGAACGCCAGACAGCCCTTCATGCAGATAAACCGAGAAACCTATGAGCAGCAGGGCTGCGGTTTGGGTTTAACTATTGCGCACTACTTTACCGAAATAAACGGCGGCAGATTGCTCTTAGCCAATCGAAGTGATGAACAAGGGCTTGAAGCGCGCGTCGTCTTCCCCTTGGCAAGCTAGCCTCTAATCAGACCGCTTCTCTCGGCGTCTTCCTAAAGAACGTACAGTGCTTAGGTGCGGAACCTCCTTCTTGTATGAGGGCGATCAGCTGAATTCCCCGCTCGCCTTGCTAAACTTAATAAAACTTCTAGTATAGGCCCCCTACGGCTTGAATATGATGAAATACGATTAGGAGACTTGTCATGCCCTTCGAACTTCCCGCTCTCGATTATCCTTTCAACGCGCTCGAACCCCATATCGATGCGCGAACCATGGAGATTCACCACGGTAAGCATCACCAAGGGTACGTCACCAAGCTCAATGCTGCGTTGGAAGGCACTGAGTTCGCCTCCAAGTCTATCGAGGACCTGCTTGCAGGCATAAGCGATATTCCGGAAAAGATTCGCGGCGCCGTTCAGAACAACGGCGGCGGGCATGCAAACCATTCCTTGTTTTGGAAAGTGATTGGACCGAATGGCGGGGGAGAGCCCGGCGGTGATTTGGCTGCCGCTATCGAGAAGGACCTTGGCGGCTTCGCGAAGTTCAAAGAGGCCTTCAGTAATGCGGCTGCGACCCGTTTCGGAAGCGGCTGGGCTTGGCTTCTTCTTGATTCCGGAAGCCTAAAAGTGGAGAGCACCGCCAATCAGGACTCGCCGCTGATGGCAGGAAAAACGCCGATTCTCGGCATCGACGTTTGGGAGCATGCCTACTACCTAAATTACCAAAACCGTCGTCCCGATTACATCGAGGCATTTTTTAATGTGATAAATTGGGAAGAAGTGGCGAAGCGATTTGCCGACGGGAAGTAGTACAAAAAAAAGGCAAAAAATAGGGACGGTTCCTACTTTCTCAGAGAGGGCTGACGCCCGTATCTGAGAAAGTAGGAACCGTCCCTATTTTTTGCCCTTTTTTTAAAGCGCTCGCTTTAAGTAAGAGCGCAGGCGAAGCAAAGCTCGCGAACGAATTTGCGAGGCTCTTGATTCGGTCACCCCGATAATTTCGCCGATTTCTTTAAGATTAAGTTCCTCGTAGAAATAGAGCGTGATGACCAGGCGTTCCTTTTCCGGAAGCCGATCCAATGCTCGCGCGACGATTTCTACGCGCTCGGAATCGAGTAAAGAGGAAAGCGGGTCAGGGCGCGAGCTCGGGAGCGATTCGTCCGCACGAAAACGCTCTTCTCCGTGTCCGAAGCCGAGTTCCTCCAGGCTGAGCATGACCACGCCCGATACTTCCCCGAGCA